>JAGCIC010000086.1 GCA_017648805.1 Clostridia bacterium | reverse complement strand
GCCCACCGAGACCGAGGAGGGCGAGATCACATACACCTGCAAGCGCGACCCCTCCCACACCAAGACCGAAGCCGTCCCCGCCACCGGACCCATGAACCCGTCCCTTAAACTCACCTTATCGGCGGACTACAAATTCGGTTACATGTGGTCCTATTACGAATACTATCTGGGCGTCAGGCTGAACGAGACCCTGACCAACACTGGAGACGTCCCCCTGCGCGTAGTTACATCCAATGTTAAAGAGTTCGGCGATACGATGAAGGAGGGCTTTTTCATAAACATACTCAAGCCCAACGAGCAGATATCGTTTTCATCTTACCACACCCTGCAGGGCATATGGTTCGAGATGCCCAACGGATCAGGCTATGATACCGGGGATATAACCTTTGACAAAATAACATACACGCCCGCCGACCCCAAGTATACAGGATATGCCGCTTTGGACGTGTATCATTACGGCTGGCCCACCCAGGGCAATAGCGTAGACAGTTCCAAAGTCGAGCCGCTGTGCAAGAGCAATACCGAATCGATAACCGTCAGGCTCCCGAGAGACGGCTACGTTGAGGAGCTTCACGGGCTCGGCGTTATGAAGACCGAAAAAAGCCGCCCCGCAAACGGGGAGTACTACGTGCCCGGCGAGACCATAGACTACGTTATCACCCTCACCAACGACAGCGGCAGCTCCCTAAGCAACGTGGCCGTGTTCGACAGCCTCGCGGGCTTCGAGCCCATCGCGGCCGGGGAAAGCCTGGCAGCCGGGGAAATGAAGCAGTTCGGGTATTCGACCGTCGTCACCGAAGACGAGACAAGCAGAGGAACGGCGGTAAACGGCGCGGTCATAACGTTCAGCTACGGCAACGGCATAAGCGCCATGCCCCGCTTCAGCAACCGGGTGTACTCCAAAGCGGGTGATCCCGACGCTCCCGTCACCGTATGTTTTGACAAAACAAAACTGGACGCCGAAATAACCCTTTCCGCCGAAGCGGAGGAAGCCGCCCAGAACGAACAGTGGCACGAAGCCGCGGAAAAGTGGAACGCGGAAGTGGAGAAGCTGTACAAACTGCTGTGGGAAGCGGGCGACGACGAAGCCAGGTGCGCCGTGCTCGAGGAGCGCGCCATGTTCTATTCAAGCCTGGAAGCGCTGGACGACAAGGACTACGAGAACGCGGCGCTAAGGGACATGCTGTGCGGCGTGCTGTTCAAAAGGCTCGCGCAGACCGCGGCCACGGAAGTACCCGAAGTTGCCGGAGAAAAAATCACTCTGAGTTCCTCGTACCCCGACCTGCTGGAAGATGAGCCCGGCATGGAACTGATCTTCGGAAAGCTTAAGGACAAGCACGCCCTTTTGAGCGCGCTCATCCTCGCCGTCAGATAGCGCTCCCGCTCAGAAAGCCCGCCGGCATAATAACCGGCGGGCTTTCTTTAGTACGTATGCCCTGTCACGCGTGGGAAATCACCCGCGCGATATCCTTAAGGCTCGCCCCGGAAAAATACATGCACAGCAGCCTGCGCGGCACAGGCATGCTTTCCGGGCACCTGAACCGCCATTCGCCGCGTTTTCCGCGGGAGGAAAGACTCTGGTCCAGCCGCGCCATGAGCCTGAATCCGTACACGAACAGTACGCATACCGCCGCTATCCATTCGGCATCCGCCATACCCATCCCTCCTTTTCGGAAACTCAGAACTTAAGGAACTTTTTCACGTCGCTGTCGCTGCCCAGCAGTATCGCGCGCTCGCCCTTCGAGAAGGCGTAGGAAGCGCCCGGCATGGGGATCACCTCGCCGTCTTTGCGGATTGCGAGTATATTCAGCCCGTGCTTCTGCCTTACAGCCAGCTCCGCCAGCGTGTGGCCTGCCCAGCTTTCGGGTATATCCGTTTCGTATATCGAGTGATCGGCGGACAGGTGTATATAGTCGAATACGTGTTCGCTGCCGTAACGCACCGCCGCCCATTCGGCCATCTGCTTTTCGGGATAGATCACCTGATCCGCCCCGCAGGCCAGCAGGAACTCGGCGTGGGCGTCCCGCGCCACGCGCGCCAGCACGAAGGGCGCGCCCTTTTTCTTGAGCAGCGACGTGATCTCCAAAGACGCCTGAAGATCGTGGCTCATGGTGACCACGCACAGGTCGAAGTCCCCCACGCCCAGCGAATCGATCAGCGCGGGGTCAGTGGCGTCGCCTATCTCGGCGTTGGTAACATAGTTGAGCGCGTCCTGCACCTTTCTTTCGTCCTTATCTATCGCCAGCACCTGATCGTTCAGGTCGGACAGTTTCTGCGCCATATGCCGTCCGAACCGTCCAAGGCCTATAAGCAGTATGTTTTTCATTCCAGCCTCTCCGAAATTCTCTTTTTCTGCGGTATCAGTGTAGCATCAATCCCATCAACGTGCCGTTAAACATTCACTCCAGGCGTTAAAACGCCATTAAACCGTCCGGGGACGGGCGGCATCTTTATACGATCTTAATGCCGTGAACACACATTTACGTTCCTTTTTATGCCAGATGTGGTATAATCGTCGGGTAAGCTGGGGTTTTGTGTGCCGGCGCATGGCAGAACGCGCCCGACACATGATCCCGCACCGCACTGGACAGGAGGTGAACGTATGCCCGGAAAAAAGGCGGAATCCGAACGCATACTGGCGTGCATATCCGCGTCTCCCACCAGCAGGGACGTGATCGGCCGGGCATCCGCGCTTTCCCGCGCCCTGGGTGCGGAACTGATCGCAATACATGTGGAGAGCACTTCCGCCCGGGACGGCGGCAATGCGGTGCACGACAACCTGATGCTGGCCGAAAGGTGCGGCGCCAGGCTGACCACCATCTTCGGCAACGATCCCGCCATAGCCATCGCCCAGTACGCCCGGGTGAGCGGCATCACAAAGATAGTGCTGGGCAAAAGCCCCCGCCGGCGCAGTCCCCTGTTTTCCGGCAAAACGCTTATGGACCGGCTAAACGAACTGGCGCCGGACGTGGAGATAATCATAGTCCCCAACCGCCTCGCCGCGGAGGCGCGGCAGTTCAGCCTGAAGCACATACTGCGGGGGGAAAAGCTTTCTGTCCCCGATCTGCTCAAAACGCTGCTGATACTGGCGGTATGCACCGGCGCGGGCTTTCTGTTTTCCCGTATCGGGCTGACCATAACCAATATAGTGCTCGTATACATACTGGGCGTGATGGGCGTGGCGCTGATGACCACCGGGCTGGGCTGCAGCCTGCTGTCCTCCGTGCTGGCGGTGCTGGTGTTCAACTTCTTCTTTACGGAGCCCTACTTTTCCCTGCGCTCCAGTCCGGATTACTTTGCCACCTTCGCCGTCATGTTCGCGGTGGCGCTTTTGTCCAGTTCCCTGACCAGCCGCATCAAGGCCCAGTCCATACAGACGACCAACAAGGCATACCAGACGGAAGTGCTTTTGTCCACCAGCCAGCTTCTGCAGAAGGCGGAGGACCGCGAGGCCATACTGCGCGTGGCGCAGAGGCAGTTAAGCCGCCTGATGGAGCACAGCGTGCTGTTCTACGACCGTTCCGGGGACGCGCCAGCGCAGCCGCCCGTGCTGCTGGAGATAGAGGGTGACGGCGGCTTTGCCGACATCGCCCTTGAGCGCGAAAAGGACATCGCCGAGCTGGTGGCGCAGAACAAAAAGCACGCCGGTCACGGCACACGGGTGCGTCCGGAAGCGAAGTGCCTGTACATGGCCGTGTGCGGCGAAGGGCGCGTGTGGGCGGTGATGGGCATACGCGCGGACAACTCCCCGCCCATAGACGAATACCGCAAAAACCTCATGATCTCCATTCTGGACGAATGCGCGCTGGCCCTGGAGAAGGACCATATGACCAGGGAAAAGCAGCGCATGGAGGAGAGCGCCCGCCGGGAAGCTTTACGGGCCAACCTGCTGCGCTCCATTTCCCACGACCTGCGCACTCCCCTGACCAGCATCTCCGGAAACGCGGCGATACTGCTGGAAAACCCGGAGCAGCTTAACGACTCCACCCGCCGGGAGCTGTACGCGTCCATATACGACGACGCTGTATGGCTGAGCGGCCTGATGGAGAACCTGCTTACCATCACCCGCGCCGAAAACGGCACCATGAAGCTGAACCTGCAGACCGAGGTGCTCTCCGACGCCGTGGAAGAAGCGCTCAGGCACCTGGACCGCAACGCGTCCGGACGCCGTATAGAGACCTCTCTGTCCGACGAAATGCTTCTGGTCAACATGGACGCGGGGCTGATAGTGCAGGTGCTGATCAACCTGATAAACAACGCGGTCAAATACACCCCGGAGGGCGCGCATATAGTGATAGGCACCGCCCGGAAGGGGGACCGGGCGCTGGTGTGGGTGGAGGACGACGGGGACGGCGTGCCCGAAGAAGACCGGGACAAGGTGTTCGACATGTTCTATACCGGCGTAAAGCGTTCCCCCGACAGCCGGCGGGGCATCGGCCTGGGGCTGGCGCTGTGCCGCTCCATAGTGCAGGCCCACGGCGGAGAGATAAGCATAGACAACGTGCAGCCCCACGGGGCCAGGTTCCGGTTCACGCTGCCCGCTGCGGAGGTGAAAGAATATGAGCAATAAAACCGCGATACTGGTGGTGGAAGACGACGCGGCGGTGCGCAATCTTATGGCCGTCACGCTGCAGACCCAGGGCTACCAATACCGTTTGGCCGGTACCGGCGGCGAAGCCATGATAGAGCTCACCACTCACCGGCCGGACATAGTGCTGCTGGACCTGGGACTGCCCGACATGGAGGGCGTGGATATAATCCGCAAGGTGCGCAGCTGGAGCGCCATGCCCATAATCGTGATATCCGCCCGCAGCGAGGACGCGGACAAGGTGGAGGCGCTGGACGCCGGCGCGGACGATTACCTGACCAAGCCCTTTTCGGTGGACGAACTCCTGGCGCGGCTCAGGGTGGCCCGGCGCAGGCTGCTCGCGCAGCAGCCTCAGGGCGGTGAGAGCGCCGTGTACGAAAACGGCAGTCTCAGCATAGATTACGCCGCCGGCTGCGCATACTTAAGCGGCGCGGAGATCCACCTGACGCCCATAGAGTACAAGCTGCTCTGCCTGCTGGCGAAGAACACCGGCAAGGTGCTGACCCACAACTATATCCTGAGGGAGATCTGGGGCAATTACACCGCGTCCGACGTGGGTTCCTTAAGGGTGTTCATGGCCATGCTCCGCAAAAAGCTGCAGTCCGGCAGCGACGCGCAGCCCTTCATACAGACCCATATCGGCATCGGTTACCGCATGCTCAAGGCTGAAAAAGGAACGGAGGATCTGCCGTGACCCTGCGCAGTACCAAAACCGGCAAGGACAGGCGTCTGCGCCCGGAGAGCCTGCTGGTGTCAGGCTTCCTGGCGCTGATACTCATAGGCACCGCCCTGCTCATGCTGCCCGCGGCCTCAAACAGCGGGAAAAGCATAGGCATGGCGGACAGCCTGTTCACCGCCACTTCCGCCGTATGCGTCACGGGCCTGGTGGCGGCGGACACCGCAGGCACGTTTTCCCTGTTCGGCCAGGCGGTGCTGCTGGCGCTGATCCAGATAGGCGGCCTGGGGTTCATGGTGTTCGCCACCATGATAATGGTCATGCTGGGGCGCAGGATTTCCCTCAAGGGCCGCATGCTGATACGGGAATCCATGAACGGCACGTCCCTGTCCGGCCTGGCGGGACTTACGCGGCTGTACCTGCTTCTGGCCCTGGGCATAGAGGCGCTGGGCACGCTTGTCCTGTCCATTCGCTTTGTGCCCATGTTCGGCTGGAAGCACGGGCTGTGGATGGCGTTTTTCCACGCCGTGAGCGCCTTCTGCAACGCCGGGTTCGACCTGTTCGGCGGGTTTTCCAGCCTGACCGCGTTCTCAAACGACTATCTGGTGCTGCTGACCGCGGCGGCCCTCATAATCTGCGGCGGCCTGGGTTTTTCCGTGATACTTGAGACCCTGCGCATAAGGGAAGGTTTCCGCTCGCTGTCTCTGCATACGCGCATAGTGCTCGCGCTCACGGGCATACTGCTGGCGGCGGGCACGGTATTTTTCCTGCTGGCGGAACGCACAAATCCCGAAACGCTGGCGGGCATGGGCACCGGGGAAAAGCTGCTCAACGCGTTTTTTCAGTCCGCCACGCTGCGCACGGCGGGCTTTAATTCCTTTGACCTGTCCCGCTTAAGGGACGGTTCCAAGCTGTTTGCCATCTTTTTGATGTTCGTGGGCGCGTCTCCCGCCTCCACGGGCGGCGGCGTAAAGACCACAACCGCGGCCGCGCTGTTCTTCCTGATAGTGAGCGTGATCCGCGGTGAAAGCGACGTGCGGGCGGCCAGGCGCACCCTTCCCGCGGACACCGTGCGCAAGGCGCTGGCAGTGATAATGCTGTTTCTCACGGTGCAGCTGCTGGGCACGCTCGTCATCTCCTTTATCGAGGGCAGCCGCTTCTCCCTGGCGGACATCTGGTTCGAAGCCGCCAGCGCGATGGGCACCGTGGGCGTATCCGCCATAGGCACGCCCAGCCTCTCCCACGCCGGGCGCGCGGTGCTGCTGCCCATGATGTTCCTGGGGCGCGTGGGTCCCCTCACTCTGGCGCTGGCGCTGTCCGGACGGCAAAGCAGGCTCAGGTCCGCCGCCAGGTACCCCGAGGAAAAGATCATGATAGGCTGAAAAAAGCCGAAACAGTTTCCGAATACCCCGTCAAACGCCCGCCCCGGTCCGTTCCGGAGCGGGTTTTGTGTCCCCGCAGCAAACAAAAGGTGACAAGACGCCCGTTCTGTGCTACAATCTATGCAGGAAACAATCCTTGAACAGGGGGTCGGGATATGGCAAAAAACCGGTTTATCGCGCTCATGCTGGCACTCGCGCTGCTTTGGGGCGCCGTGCCCTGCGCGCTTGCGGACAACCACACCCACAGCTGGAGCAAAAAAGTGTACACCGCTTACGCCGACTGCACCCACTACGGCATGTTTTACTGGGTGTGCTCCGTGTGCGGCGCCCATTCCGGCACCGGCAACGACAGGCCTCTGGGACACGACTGGGACGGAGGCGCGGTGACCAAAGCGCCCACTTTGACCGAGGACGGCGTAAGAACCTTCACCTGCCGCCGCGATCCCTCCCACACTCGCACGGAGACCGTGCCTGCGCTTAACAAGGCAGGCGGCGCGGCGCTCAGGCTTGAAGGCGAACAGTACGGCAGGACAGTGGACCTGACCGTGACCAACACCGGCAGGCAGGACATAAGCGGCGTGACGCTGGTGGTATCGCTGTCCGACGGGCATGATACGTCCCTGGGCGCCGATACAGTCGTGCCGGAGGGCTGGGAACTGCTCAAAGCGGGCCAGTCGCTTTCCGCCAGTATCGAACTGCCCGGACTTCCCGAACTGCAGGGCAAGGACGGCATGCACATGTTCCCCTACGGCGAGGCGGCGTACATGGCTTCAGGCATCCCCGCGGGAAAAGAAGAAAACGTGTACTCCGACGCCTTTACAGCCTACATATACCCCATGGCAGTCTCACCCGCCACGTTTGGCGGCGAGGGCCTGGAGATAACGGAAGAAGTGGTGAACACCCCGGGTGACCCGCTGGGGCGCTTCGAAGTGAGCGAAAAAATCGTGTACGGCGTGACCGTCACCAACAACACCCCGGACGATATTTCCGGCATCTTCCTTTACCAGCAGCTGGACGGACCCGGCGCCGGGTACTGGGAAAGCATTCCCCTGCTTAAGGCGGGCCAGTCGGAATACCTGGAATACGAATACCATGTGCCCGAAATGGACGAAATAGTGTGGTACAGTCTCGACCCCGATTACACGCCCCTGTACAACCGGGCGCTGGCCAGATGGAACGACCCCGTGACGGGGCTCGGTCAGGTCGCTTCTTCCGAGATCGTATACACCGAACTCATCCGCACAAAACGCGACGACGGAATATTTATAAAGCTGGAACTGCTTTCCTCTCCCAAAGACGAGAGCGGGCGGTTCGGCATGGGCGAAGAGCTGCTGTTCGGCGTTACGATCACCAACAATACCACGCAGGACGCCGAAGGCGTACTATACTCGTATATGTCCCCGCTCCTGTACGATCAACTGGATAGTAATTACTCCATAAAAGCGGGCGCCACGGATTATCTGGAAAGGTACTTCACGGCAAAACCCGCGTTCTGGTTCAAGGAATCCGAAACGCCCACAGCGTACCAGGACGCCTGCAGCGACTATTTTATCAACCTGGTGTGGTTCAATTGGAAAGACGCCCAGACCGGCGAATACACTCGGACGGCTTCCAACCACGTGTTCGTTAAAATGGTCCCCCTGACCTGCTGCACGGCGGATATCGAAGTGGTGAACAAGCCCAAGGATCCGAAGGGGCGCTTCGCGCCCGGCGAGGAGATAGTGTTCGGCGTGACCGTCAGACCCATCGGTTATAATATCGGTTACAACCCTCTCGAGAATGTGCGGCTGGACCTCACTTTGGAGCCCGCCGACGCGGGCGCATGGGCAGTGATAGACTGGATAGAACCGGACAAAACGGCGTATCTGGAATACAAATACACCCCGAGCGAGGCGGAGTGCGAAAGCGGCGAACTGATAAACCAGGTATACGCGATCTGGGAGAGCTATGACAACAACTCCGTTTCCGCGACATCAATGGCGAAAGCGGAACTGTACATCCCCCACGACCCCACGCCTGACGACCACTGCGCCTGGACCTTCGAAACGGGAAAGGACGGCACCGTCACCCTGCGCGTGGAGTGCTGTTCCGGGCACCGCAGCCTTATGAAGCGCGCCGCTTCGGCCGAGGACGAAAAAGCGCTTAAGCAGGCCGAGGAAGCCTGGCTGAAAGAAATAGACTACATGTACGCATTTATGGCGGAGGCGGACCCGCAGGCGGCGGAAAAGCTGCAGGCGGAACGGGACGCCCGGTTCGAGCGCCGCGAAACGCTCGCCAGGGTGCTGCCCTTCGTGTATGAGGACCCGGTCACCCGCGCGCGG
>JAGCIC010000007.1 GCA_017648805.1 Clostridia bacterium | reverse complement strand
AACGTTGATCAGCGTGTCCAGCTTGCGGGTTATCAGAAGCGTTGACGGCATGTTGAAAGTATTTGCGAAGAACGAGTCGTTGTACTGCCACACGATGGAGAACACCGCCACGGTGATTATAGCCGGGGAGGCGTTGGGCATCATGATCCTGAAGTAGGTGTACCAGCTGTTCGCGCCGTCCACCAGCGCCGCTTCCTCTATCTCCTTGGGCAGTCCGCGGAAGAACTGGGTGAAGATGTATATGTACAGCCCGCTCTTGAGCCCGCAGCCGAAGGCGGTGAGGATTATGGTGGGCCACGCCGTCTTGTGCAGGTTCGTCACATGGCTGCCTATACCGAAGTACCTGAATGTCATGTACAGCGGGAACTGTATGGTGTTGAGAGGCACGACTATCATCACCACGATGCAGGCGAACCACAGCTTTTTAAGCGGAAAATTGTACCTGGCGAAGCCGTAGCCCGCCATGGAGCACACCAGCAGCTGCAAAAGCGTCACACCGCAGGTGTACAGAAGCGTCCTTCCCAGTATGGGCAGGTAATCCATATACTTTATCGCCATGGCGTACCTTTCCAAAGTGGGGCTTATGGGTATGGTAAACACCATGGGGTTTATGGAGTCCTGCGTGGAGAAAAACGAGTTGGAGATTATGCCTATGACGGGCGCCAGTATCACATAGCTGATGCCTATGATAATGACCGTCCTGAACAGGCTGAGGATAAACCCCTTGGCGGTGTTGAACGCCTTGCTCTTTTTGTCATTATACAACGCCGAGGAGCGGAATCCCTGCAAAGACGCCGATATTTTAGAAGATAGCATTCCTTTATTCCTCCTCAGTTGTAGTAGAACGCCCGCTTGTTGAGCAGGTATACTATCAGTGCGAGTATAAGACAGGTGGCCAGCGTGGACGTTATGGAGAACACGGCGGACAGCCCGTAATTGTATTTCTGGTACGTATCCGCGGCCAGGGTCACGATATCGCTGGTGGTGAACTTGTCCACCACCGTGTAAATGGTGTTGGTGATTATGTGGGGCATCACCATCGGTATGGTGACCTTCCACAGCGTCTCGTACCCGGTCGCGCCTTCGATCTTGGCCACCTCGTACAGGGAGCCGGGGATGGACTGGAGCGCCGCGATGAACAGTATTATCTGCACGCCGGAGCTCTTTATTATGGACGCTATGCGGTTCACCGCGTCCACCACGTATCCCAGCACGGACTCGGGCAGCGCCAGGTCTCCGAACAGCTGTATGTAGTAGGACACGGACACGCTGCCCGCCTCCGCTATCTCGGACGTGGACGAGGCTACGCCGGTGGCCATCAGCTGGGTCGCGCGGTTTATGGCGTCTCCCACGGCGGAAGAGCTCAGGATTATGGGCAGGAAGAATATTGCGCGCACCACCGCCCTGCCCTTGAACTTGCGGTTTAACAGCAGCGCCACGAACAGGCTGAAGAAGATGATCATGGGCAGGTCGATCATCATGTTGATTATGGACGAGGTCAGCGTCTGCTTGAAACTGGCGTGGGAGGTGAACGCGTCAATGTAGTTCTGGAACTTGACGAAAATGTCCTGCCTAACGCCGGTGCCGGCGTCGATCCTGATGTCCAGGAAGCTGAACTGGCCCAGCTGCACCAGGCAGCCCACATAGAAGACCAGAAAACCGATCAGCCACGGGAGTATGAAGGTGTATCCGCGCAGCGCATTCTTTTGCTCGTAGCTGAGCCTGAAGCGCTTTTTGCCCGCCGCTTTGTTCACTTTTCCTCACCTCCCACTACCAGATAGTCCTTCGCCGGCACGTTGCGTCCGTCCGCCTGTGCCGCTTGTTCGGCGTAGTTAACGTATATCACCGCGCCGTTTGAGTAGCTGACCTTGGACAGGGTGTCCGAAAGCCTCTCGAAAGCGGTCATCCGGGCGCCTTTCACATTCTTCAGCGCGCCGTTCACGTATTCGTAGTCGCTTACCGCGGCGTCCTTCCATGCGGAGAAGGTCGTGGCGAAGTTCTCATTCAGGCCCGTATACTTCATTTCCGCCGAGTCTTTCCAGGTGAAGGTGTAATGGGGCGAAGCACCGTACTCCACCAGGCGCAGCAGGTCGGCGCGCTTGTCGGAAGACTGGCTCAAGTTAATCGCTTCCCCGCAGTACTCCGCCGACCCGTGGGCGATCAGCTGCCACAGGGGTATCTCTTCGTCCAGTATTGGATAGGGCGTGCGGCTCATGGGCGCGTTGATCACATGTTCCGCGTAAGGCAGCGAATAATCGTTGCCGCCGGAAACCATCAGCTCCCGTTTTTCGCCTTTTATGGTCCTGAATGCGTCCTTTACCAGATCCAGCGCGGCTTCGCGGTTTATCACGTTGGTGCGCCGCTTGTCCGCATGCACTTCATTGGCCAGATCCCTGAGGCTTAGGCTGTCAAGGCCCAGCTTGTCCGCGCCGGAAGCGAGAGATTCGGCGTATCTGGGCAGGAACTTGGGCGAGAGCAGCATGTACGCCCGTTCCCTGTTGCCTACCACGCCGGTCCTGCGCAGGGTCACTGGGTTTATTACGCCCAGCTTCACCACGTAACCCTCCGCGTAATAGCGGGAGGCTTCCTGGCTGGGCTTAAAGTGCTTGGCTATGTCCGTCACCAGCTGTATCGCGGCGTCCGGATATACCGTCGCGCCTGCCTGCTCGGCCGTTTCGTTCAGCTGCTTAAGGCCGCTTTTGCCGCCCAGAGTGCCCAGCACATTGATGCTCGACACCGGGTTATGGTAATACCCGCCGTTCATCCAGCCCTGTAGGTTGACCTTCTGATTGCTTATGCCCTGCCCGGCCAGCGTTTTTATCATCTCGCCCGCGTTTGCGAACGTGGTCATGGGCAGTACGCGCAGGTACTGTATGCCCACGAAGTGCGCAGTCTCCTTTACGCCGCCGATCACGTCGTAATAGAAGGGTATGTCCCCCGTTTCCTCGGACACTGTAAGCGCGCCCTCGTCCATGAGCCGCTGCCTGTAGGCGCCCGCGAGCCCGTTGTAGCCCGCATTCTCCTCGGTCAGCAGCGTGTATCTGACTTTGCAGTCCACAGGATACAGATCCTTTTCCGCCACGATGACCTCTTCGTTGGTGATCATGAGCGTATCGGTCCTGCGCAGGTTGAAGCTGAAGTAGGCGAAGTTGTAGCTGTTGTTGCGGCCCGCCACGTCTGCCACCAGGTTGGCCAGGGAAGCTCCCCGCTCGCAGGTGGCGAGTATTCCGGTTTTTTCGCGCATTATGCCGAAGAGTGCCAGACGGGCGGTCTCGGCGTACTGGATGGCGGTCAGGTCGCTGTCTACCAGGTCCATATCGTATACGCTCTTGTTGTACTGCGGGAAGGAACTCTTTCCGTTGTTGAAGCGCATCAGGGACCCGCTGCCGTCGGGAAGCACTATATAGCCGCTCTCCTGGCTGCCGGCAGCTCCGAAAAACGGCAGGAGCTGTATGGCCCTGACCTTGCCGCCGCCGAACTCGCGTATGCCTTTGTAAGGTATGCACACCTCGACTCCGTCCTTTGTGAGCCGCCATTCGAGGGCAATGCTGAAGGACAGCGCCTCGGTTTTTTCTTCCTCGTCGTCCAGTATCCTGAGCGCCTGCATCTCCTCGTAGTCCTCCAGCGTGAAGCCGGCAGACTGGGCGTCCTGGTCTATCGTCTGCTTGTTCCTTAAGGTGACACCCTGGGTCTTCAGGAGGTACAGCCCTCTTTCCTCGTCAAGCTCATATGCTTTCGCCGCGGCTTTACGCCCGGTATTGGAGAAGATCTCATACCATTCCGGCGTAAGCACGTCCGGCACCAGCAGCAGCTTTTCGTTTGAAAGGTTGTATACGACCCTCACTCCGTCCGGTATGGACTCAACCGACGCCTGGCCGTTGGCTACGGCCTTGGCGTAGCTGCTCCAGGCAGTGCCTTCCTTGGCATTGGAGTCAAGGTAGCTGAGTATGAACTGGCTTTTTAAGTTCTCCTGGTTGGATGTGCGGGCGATGGGGTCCTTGGACGCGTCGGGCGGATTGGAATACACCGTTTCGCCGTTGCGTTTGTCGTACACCGCCACTTCCGCAGTGTCGGGCTTTATATACAGCGCCACGCCGTCGTTTTCGGCCGCCAGCTTGTAACCCGGCACCGCCTTAAGGTTGTCGGCAAGAGGCGCGAAATCCTGCCCTTCGGCGTATTCTTCGGGGGCTTCGACTATGCTTTTGTACGCCGTGTAGAAACGGTAGTTCGACAAAAACCACCACAGATAGCCGCCTCCGGCCAGCAGCGCGACCGCGAGGATCACGGCTATTATCCTTTTCGCCTTGGGGGAAAGCACCCTGGTCACTTCTTCGTTTTCCATAAATGTCCCTCCCCTTACGTGCGGAAGATGAGTTCCGTGTAGATGTTGCGCAGGAAGCTGTACACCTGGGTTATGAAGTTCAGCACCAGCATCGCCAGGAATATGATTATGAATACCGCGACCACCGTGATGAACAGCGTTATGAGCGTTTTGCCCAGGGTGTAGTTGTGCACCTGCATTATGCCTATGAGCATCAGTATCAGGCTGTACGCCATGCCAAGGCCCATGAGTATGTAATAGAACGCTTCCTCGTTTTCCGCCACCGCCTGCGATACCACTGTCGCCAGCACCGTGGTGCAGATCATGGGCACCAGCGAGTAGCCGATGGCGATCATAATGTCCTTAAAGCGGCCTTCGCCCTCCATAAGGCAGGTGACCGACCAGTTGCCCACGCACAGTATGAAGTACAGGATCAGCACACCCGCCATTTCGGCGATCATGTTCACCGAGCGCGGCTCTATGTCGTTCACCACGAAACTGGAGTAGATGCGGTTGCAGGAGAAGGCCACCGCGTACACTATCACCAGCAGCAGCGCTATCCACACGCTGCCCCGCTCCTGGTGGCGGATCCAGTAGAAACCCTCATTGGGATGGAAAACCGTATAGAACAGGTACTTCCAGCGCGCGTTTATGGGCAGTTCGTGCCTCGCCTTCTCGTTTACGTCCTTCTTGGGCCGCTTGAGCAGCTTGGGCGATACGAGCTTTTTCCAGACGATAAGCAGCACGACCAGCGCGACTATGCCCGTCAGTATCCAGGAGAAATTGTTCCTTAATACCTCATTCCTCCAGCGCTTGAACGCTACGGAGAAATACGTGCGGTTCATGCCCCGGCGCAGGTAAGTCATCGCCTTTGCGTTGTCGCCTGCGGAAAGATAGGCTTTGCCTATGCCCGCGTTGGCCAGTTCGTTGTTCTCGTCCAGGCGCAGCACTTCCTGCCACATGGGCACGGCCAGGCTCTCGTCGCCGTCGTGCCTTAAGCCCACCGCTTTGTTGATCAGAGCGCCGTATTCGGTCTCCGAGAACACGCTTATGTTGCCCTGCAGGTTGTCCAGCACCAAAAGACGGCTGCCTTCCTGCTCGATCGCCACGGGAGCCCTGAAGGTGCCTTCCTGGGTGCCCATACCGCCGAATATATATACAGCAGGTTGCCTTCGTGGTCATAGGTGAACACGCGCCCGCGGCGGGCGTCCAGCAGAGAGTAGATGCCGTGATCCCGGTACACCACGTCCACTATCTGGCTGGGTCCGGAATAATTGCCCACCTGTCCGTACACCAGGTCTCCGCCCAGGTTCTCCTTTGAGCCGCGCAGTATCACGTCCTCGCCCTTGGGGTTCAGGCGACGCACGGCCTGGATGCCGTCGGTGTCCTTGTTGGAGGCGTAAATGAAGCCCTCGGAGTCCACGTCTATGCCCGTAAACTCGGTGGGTATGAACAGCTGCTGCTTGGAGCGCTCGGCCTTGGTGGACAGGCGGCGCCAGATCTTTTCCCATAGGCTGATCTTTACATTTATGGTGCCGAAAAAGCCGGTAAAGTCTCCTTCGGAGGAGAATACCATTATGCCCTGGAAGGTGTTCTGCGCCACGCAGTACACCCTGTCCGCGTAATCCACGGACACCCTGAGGGGCGTGAACACGAACTTCTCGTCCAGCACGTCGCCCTTGGGATCCATCACGTACTTGACGAAGCTGCCGTCAAGCTCCAGCACCACTATCCTGTGGTTCTGGGAATCCGCCACGTAGAGCTGCCCGTTCTGGGAGACCGCCACTCCGTAAGGAGAGCTGAAGGTCTGCGGGCCTTCCGGGGATTCGAAGCCCTCCACGATGCCCAGCACGGTCTTAAGGTCTTCCGCCACCACCACGACGCGGTTGTT
>JAGCIC010000006.1 GCA_017648805.1 Clostridia bacterium | reverse complement strand
TCTCCCGCGTGATCGCGCACTTGTTGGTGAGCAGGATGTCGCAGTCCATGGCCCGGGGGATTATCTCTTCCGGCTTGCTGCGGTCGTGAACGGTGAGTTCGCCCAGGCTTGACACCTCGTCCCACGGGATGTCGCCCGGATTGGCCGCGTAGCCGTCAAGTACCGTTATCTTCATGGTGTCTCTCCGATTATCGCATATTTTATCAACTTATATTATATCACAAACGGCGTGAATAGTCAAATTTCGGACAATGCTCAAAAGCGCCGTTGTCAAGGGCTTTGGCGACGCAGAATATGACAATTTCGCTACAAATTTCCTAAACAAAGTTAAAATGTAAAATCGTTCCCGAACGGTTGATTTTGGCCGTTTTACGGCCTATAATTGACAGTGCGAAGACGCGCAGAGCTCTGCGCGTATATATTTGACTATTTTTTGCGAGGGCAGGTTTATGATAGATACCATCATCAAGCGCGACGGGCGCAAAGTTCCCTTTAACGAGGAGAAGATCTCTTCAGCCATAAACAAGGCATTCATAGCCAGCGGCAGCGCGAAGAGCATGAGCGTGGCCGAGGAGCTGGCGCGCCAGGTGGTCGACCGGATCAATTCCGACGAGAACATCGGCACGCCCACCGTCGAAGAGGTGCAGGATATAGTCGAGCGGGTGCTCCTGGACAACGGTTTCGTGAACACCGCCAAGAGCTACATCGTATACCGCGCGGAGAGAAGCCGCGTGCGCCAGATGAACACCCGCCTGATGCGCATCTACGACGACATCACCTTCAAGGCCGCCCGCGACAGCGACATCAAGCGCGAGAACGCCAACATCAACGGCGACACCGCCATGGGCGCCATGCTCAAGTACGGCAGCGAGGGCGCCAAGCAGTTCAACACCATGTTCGTGCTCAAGCCCGAGCATGCCGCCGCCCACAACAACGGCGATATCCATATCCACGATATGGACTTCTACACCCTCACCACCACCTGCACCCAGATCGACCTGATCAGCCTGTTCAAGGGCGGCTTCTCCACCGGTCACGGCGTGCTCAGGGAACCCAACGACATCGCTTCCTATTCCGCCCTCGCCTGCATCGCGATCCAGGCCAACCAGAACGACCAGCACGGCGGCCAGAGCGTGCCCAACTTCGATTACGCCATGGCTATCGGCGTAAGGAAGACCTTCGCCAAGCGCTACAGGGACAACATGGTGCGTGCGCTGGAACTCAAATGCGGTATGGAAGACGCCACCGAGTCCGTAAAGGCCTATCTGGCGGCGCTGGCCGAAAAGGGTCTTAAGCCCACCCTGGTCGCAAATGCCGATTTTGACGCCGCCGAAGCCGAAGAGCTCAAAAAGCTGGGCGTGGCCGAAGACGAGATCGCCGAACTGCAGCGCTTTGCCCACTCCAAGGCGGAAAAGGAGACCGACCGCGCCACCTATCAGGCGATGGAAGCCCTGGTGCACAACCTGAACACCATGAACTCCCGCGCGGGCGCCCAGGTGCCTTTCTCCTCCATCAACTACGGCACCGACACTTCCGAGGAAGCGCGCATGGTCATGAAGAACCTGCTTCTGGCGACCGAAGCGGGCCTGGGCCACGGCGAGACTCCCATATTCCCCATACAGATCTTCCGCGTGAAGGAAGGCATAAACTACCACCCCGGAGAGCCCAACTACGACCTGTTCAAGCTGGCCATCAGGGTGAGCGCCAAGCGCCTGTTCCCCAACTTCTCCTTCCAGGACGCGCCTTACAACATCAAGTACTATAAGCCCGGCCGTCCCGAGACCGAGATCGCCTACATGGGCTGCCGTACCCGCGTGGTGGGCAACGTGTACGATCCCGACAGGGAGATCACATACAGCCGCGGCAACCTGTCCTTCACCTCCATCAACCTGCCCCGCATCGCCATAAATGCCAACCACAATATCGACCTGTTCTTCCGCGAGCTTGACAGGATGATGAACCTGACCATCGACCAGCTGACCGAGCGCTTCGCCATCCAGTGCAAGAAGAAGGTCCGCAACTTCCCCTTCCTGATGGGCCAGGGCGTGTGGCTGGACAGCGAGAAGCTGGACTGGGACGACGAAGTGGGCGAGGTGCTCAAGCACGGCACCCTGTCCGTGGGCTTTATCGGCCTGGCCGAGACGCTCAAGGCGCTGATAGGCGAACATCACGGTGAGAGCGAAAAGGCGCAGAACCTGGGCCTTGAGATCATCCGCTACATGCGCCAGAAGATGGACGAGACCAGCAAGGCCAGGGGCCTCAACTACACCCTGCTGGCCACTCCCGCCGAGGGCCTCTCCGGCCGCTTCGTGAGGATCGACCGCGAAAAGTACGGCTCCATCCCCGGCGTCACCGACAGGGAGTACTACACCAACTCCTTCCACATCCCGGTATACTACAACATCTCCGCAATAAAGAAGATTAAGCTGGAGGCGCCCTATCACGAGCTCACCAACGCGGGTCACATAAGCTACGTGGAGCTGGACGGCGATCCCAGCCAGAACCTGGAAGCTTTCGAGAAGCTGGTCAGGGTCATGAAGGAGAGCGGCATCGGCTACGGCTCCATCAACCACCCCGTGGACAGGGATCCCGTGTGCGGCTTCAACGGCATCATCGGCGACACCTGCCCCAGCTGCGGCAGAAAAGAGGACGGCGTGCACTTCGAGCGCATCCGCCGCATCACCGGCTACCTGGTGGGCACCATGGACAAGTGGAACAACGCCAAGCGGGCCGAGGAGCACGACAGGGTCAAGCACAGCATAGACTGATGAAGATACGTATAGCGGGGATCGTAAACGATTCCATAGTGGACGGGCCGGGTTTCCGTCTGGCGGTATTCACCCAGGGCTGCCCGCACGACTGCCCGGGCTGCCACAATCCCGACACCCACGACTTTAACGGCGGCAAAGAGGACGACACCCAGAGGATCATTTCCCTGATGCGGGAAAATCCCCTGCTGGACGGAGTGACCCTGACCGGGGGAGACCCCTTCTGCCAGTGCGCTCCCTGCGCCGAGATCGCCGAAGCCGCCAAGCAGGCGGGACTGAACGTGTGGGCGTACTCGGGCTGGACCTGGGAGGAACTGAGCAAGACCGCCCTGACCGATCCCGACACGGCTCGGCTGCTGAAAAGCACCGACATTCTGGTGGACGGTCCCTTCGTGCTCAGCCAGCGCACGCTGGAACTGCGGTTCAGGGGCAGCAGAAACCAGAGGCTCATCGACGTGCCCGCGTCCTTAAAAGAGGGCAGGGCGGTAGAAGCGAAATAGAAGCGGAACAACAGATCCGAGCGGAAGGAACGAGACCCTTCCGCTCTTTTGATAAAACCCGGGCGCGGTTGACTTTTGCTCCGCCGCGGGGTACAATAATCCGGCAGACATCCCTTTTGGAGGAATGAAATGAAAGAGCTTATCGCGCTGCTTCTGTCCCTTGTCCTGCTGACCGGAACGCTTTCGTTCGGCGAGGAGGAAGACCTGGAGGCCAAGTATTCCAAACTGGCCAACGAGACGCTGCGCACGCTGTGCCGCGTGGGGACCGAGGAGCTCAACAAATGGGGCAGCGGCAACTACGTGAAGCGGGACTCGCCCGCCTGGAACATACTCATCCGCTATGACTCGGGCTGGTTCGGCAAACTGGGCAGGACGGAATTGAACGACGCCGGCAGCGGCAACTTCGTGCGCGGGGGCGACAGCAGCTTCGAGTGCGACGCGTGGGGTACATACAAGGTCTGGTACTCCAACCGCAACGGGCTGGTGAGGGAGTATCCCGTAAGCTACCATCTGGCGTTTGAGAACATCTCCAACAACCCCAAGAAAGAGGAATACAAGCTGGTGAGCTTCACCGCGCTCATCAACATAAACGAAGAGGAGAACGCGCGCAGGCTGAGCGAAGTGTGCGAGGGCGTGGAACTCACATGCGTGACCGGTCCCAGCTACAGGGGCTACGTGGTCAAGATAGACGACCCCGCCCGTGTGGGAGTGGGCATAATCGACAAGCTGGGCTCCGGCGAAGGCTGGAGGATAGACCAGATCAGCAATAAATACAACGCCGCCGTGGCCATAAACGGAGGCGCGTTCTCGGATTCCGGCACCTCTTCCATCTCCGGCAAGGCGGAAGGCTACGTGGTGTGCGGCGGAGAAGAAAAGCACGCCAACGTCCGGGCGGACTACTGCAAGATAGTCATGGGCTTCGACGCCGAGAACCGTCTGCACGTGGGCACGTTCACCAACGACCAGCTGAAGAAAATGCAGTTACGGGAGGCGCTCGCCTTCAACCAGGCTTTCGTACAGGATGGCCAAAGGGTCTCTCAGCCTAAAAACAGCAGCTATTCCGCCCGCACGGGCATAGGCCAGGACGGGGAAGGCCATGTGTACTTCGTGGTGATCCAGGGCCGCCAGCCCGACAGCTTCGGGGCGAGTTTCGACGACATGGCGGACATTTTCATAAGCCTGGGCTGCGTGAACGCGGGCAACCTGGACGGCGGCAACTCCTCGGCGCTGATGGTGAACGGGGAAAGCGTATACTCCGCCTACCAGGGCGAGACCTCCCGCAAGATACCCACGACTTTCATCGTCAGGTGATCATGGGGCGTTCCGGCGCCCGGAAAACCTGATATCTGTCACAGGCGAAACGCGGTCAGAAAGGGCCGCGTTTCGCCTTGAAACGTTAAATCGGTATTGACAAAAACGCTCCACTGATGTAAAATGTCCCTGCTAATAAAGGGGGCATCTGCCCTAAACTTACGGAGGCGTTATTTATGAAGAAGCTTATTTCCCTGGTCCTGGCGCTGGTCATGCTGGCCGGCGTGGCCGCTGTGGGTGAGGGCTTCGCCGACTCTTACGACATCACCGTCTGGGTCGCCGAGGAGATCAAGGACCTTACCGCGCAGCAGATCGACGCGTTCAACAGCAACAACCAGTACGGCATCAAATTCAATCCCACCATCGAAGCCGTTTCCGAAGCCGTCGCCGCTGACAACATGGTCAACGACGTGGAAGCGGGCGGCGATATCTTCTGCTTCCCGCAGGATCAGTTCGCCCGTCTGGTAAAGGCCGGCGCTCTGTCCAAGCTTGGCGTTGCGGCCAGTGAAAAGGTCGTCGCCGAGAACGCCGCCGGCGTTGTTGCGGCTGCCAAGAGCGGCGACGCGCTGTACGCGTATCCCCTGACCGCCGACAACGGCTACTTTATGTTCTACGACAAGAGCGTCATCCCCGAGGAAGACATCGACTCTCTGGAAGCTCTGATCGCCGACTGCGAAGCCGCCCAGAAGTATTTCGCCTTTGAAATGCAGACCTCTTCCTGGTACCTGGCGTCCTTCTTCTTCGGCACCGGCTGCGTGAGCGAGTGGACCACCGATGACGCGGGCACCTTCATCTCCGTGCGCGACACCTTCAACAGCCCCGAAGGCCTCATCGCCGTCAAGGGCATGGAGAAGCTGGTCAAGAGCCCCTTCCATCTGTCCTCCTCCAAGGCTGACTCCTTCGAGAGCAATGCCGCCGTCGTAGTGACCGGTATCTGGGACTACGAGCTGGCCAAGCAGATCCTGGGCGACAACCTGGGCGTCACCGACCTTCCTTCCTTCACCGTGGACGGCGTTGAATACCACATCGGTTCCTTCAACGGCTGCAAGCTCATGGGTGTAAAGCCCAGCAACGATCCTTACCGTCAGGCTGCGCTCCACTTCCTGGCTCAGTATCTGACCGGCGAAGAGTGCCAGATGCAGCGCTTTGACGCCAAGAGCTGGGGTCCCTCCAACCTGGTGGCCCAGGCTTCCGAAGCCGTTCAGGCCAACCCCGGCCTGGCCGCTCTGCTCAAGCAGGCTCCCTATTCCGTGCCTCAGGGCCAGATCCACGGTTCCTGGTGGGGAATCGCCCAGGTCATCGCGGACGACGTGAAGCTCGCGACCGACGAAGCCGGTCTGCAGGCCGCTCTGGACAATTACCAGGCCAAGATCGAAGAGCTGTTCACCCTGGACAACACTGCGCTGCTGTTCGTGGGCGCCTGGAACGGCTGGAACAACGCCGACACCGACAAGAGCTTCTACCTGGCCAGCAAGGGCGACGGCACCTACGCGCTGACCTTCGACGTGCCCCAGAGCGATTACATGGGCGGCCGCGTGGTCAATCCCGGTTCCTGGGATACCGACAAGGGCTTTGCTCAGGTGACCGAGGGCGCCGAGCTGATCAAGGACCTGGGCGCTGACAACCCCGACAACAACATCGTGTTCGCCGAAGCCGGCAACTACACCATCACCTGGGACGGCGAGGCGTTCAGCATCGTAAAGAACTGATAAACGAAACCCTTCAATCCTGAACTCAGTCAAGATTTGAAAGGCTTCTGACACGTAAGGTATTAGGCCGGAGCCAGATCGAATTCTGGCCCCGGCCGTATTTACAAAGGGGCTATGCTTATGAAGAGATACAGCGACCTTGAATACCTGCGCCTGTCAAAACTGAAGAAATTTTTGTACAGGCTGGAGAGCTTCTTCTGCTCCATACCCGTTGCGGTCTGGCACGGCATCAAAAAGCTGGGCCTCGCGATATGGAGCTTTATAAAGGGCATAGGGCTGAGCGTGGCGGAGGTGGTGACCACCTTCAAAAACGGCTCCACGCCCACGCGCCTGAGTTACTTCATCATGGGCGCGGGCTGTTTCGCCCACGGCCAGATACTGCGCGGCATACTGTTTCTGCTGTTTGAGGTGGTGTTCATATTCTACATGATCACTACCGGCGCCTACTGGCTGAGCATGCTGCCTTCCCTGGGCAAGCTGGGGCCCACTAAGGATTACAACGTGATACTGGACGTGTATACCACCCACTATCACGACAACTCCTTCAAGATCCTGCTTTACGGCGTGCTCACCATCTTCTTCGTGATCGCGTTCATATATACCTGGTGGGTGAACATCCGCCAGAGCTAGACCGCGGAGCAGATACTGGCTTCCGGCAAAAAGCTCATA
>JAGCIC010000085.1 GCA_017648805.1 Clostridia bacterium | reverse complement strand
CCGGAACGGCCGCGCAGCTGTTAGTCTATGCGGCGTCTCTCGTGGCGCTCGGTGCCGATGATGTACAGCCCGCCCAGTTTCACGACTTCGTCTTGCTCCCGGTCGGTCACCTTTTTGTGAGTCTCGTACAGTTCGTTGTACTTCTGGCGCAGGTCAAGTATCTCCTGGCTCACTTCGTCGGAATGGCCCACGGCCTCTTCTATCATGGCTTCGTCGTAGCCCTGCAGTTTAAGCTCGTGCTTGGCCATGAATTCGGCGTTGCCGCCCAGAAGGATGTCCGTGCCTCGGCCGGCCATGTTGGTCGAGATGGTCACAGCGCCTTTTTTGCCCGCCTGGGCCACTATCTCGGCTTCCTTCTCGTGGAACTTGGCGTTCAGCACCGTATGGCGTATGCCCTTTTTTTCCAGCAGTTTGCTTACGTATTCGCTTTTTTCCACCGACACCGTGCCTACCAGCACCGGCTGGCCGGTGGCGTGAAGTTTTTCCACCTCGTCGGCCACGGCGTCAAATTTGCCCTTCACGGTGGTGTAGACCGCGTCGTTGTAGTCTTTCCTGATCATGGGGCGGTTGGTGGGTATGCACACCACGTCCAGCTTGTATATGCCCCTGAATTCCTCTTCTTCGGTCTTGGCCGTACCGGTCATTCCGCTGATCTTTTTGTACATGCGGAAGTAGTTCTGGAAGGTGATGGTGGCCAGGGTCTTGCTTTCCCTTTCCACCTTGACGTGTTCCTTGGCTTCGATCGCCTGGTGCAGGCCGTCGGAGTAGCGCCGGCCCGTCATAAGGCGGCCGGTGAACTCGTCAACGATAACAACCTGCCCGTCCTTTACCACATAGTCCACGTCCCGCTTCATGAGCGCATGCGCCCTCAGGGCGGCGAGTATGTGGTGGTACAGTTCATTGTTCTGGATCTCAGCCAGGTTCTCTATGTTGAACGCCTGCTCAGCCTTCCTCACGCCCAGCTCGGTCAGGGAAATGGTCTTTTCCTTTTCGTCCTTGGTGTAGTCCTTGTCCTCGCCCTCCCTTAAAGTGCACACGAACCTGTCCGCCATGTTGTACAATTCGGTGGACTTTTCGCCCTGCCCGCTGATTATGAGGGGAGTACGGGCTTCATCGATAAGTATGGAGTCGACTTCGTCAACTATGGCGAAGTTCAGGGGGCGCTGCACCATGCGCTCTTTCACGACCACCATGTTGTCTCTCAAGTAGTCGAAGCCCAGCTCGTTGTTGGTGGCGTATGTGATGTCCGCCCGGTAGGCTTCCTGCCTCTGTTCGGGAGTCATGTCGTGAAGGATCAGACCTACCTGCATGCCCATAAAACGGTAAATCTTGCCCATCCACTCGGAGTGGTATTTGGCCAGATAGTCGTTGACCGTTACCACGTGCACTCCCTCGCCCGGCAGCGCGTTCAGATACGCGGCCAGCGCGGCGGTGAGCGTTTTGCCTTCACCGGTCTTAAGCTCCGCTATGCGGCCCTGATGCAGCACCACGGCGCCCGCCAGCTGCACGGGATACGCCCTCTGGCCTATGGCACGGAAAGCGCCCTCCCTGACCGCCGCCAGCGCGTCCACCAGCAGGTCGTCCAGGGTCTTGCCATCTTTCAGCATTGCGCGGAATTCGTCCGTCTTCGCCCTGAGCTCCGCGTCGGACAGCTTTTCCAGCTCCCCCCGCTTTGCCTCTATCAGCTTGACGGTCTTCATCACTTTTTTGACCTCCGCCTCATTGGAGCCGGAGAGCAGACCTTTTATCTTGTCAAACAGTTTTTCCATCATAATCTCCCATTTTAGTCTGCCTGCATTATACCACTTTATAAGTCTGTTTTCAAGCGTCAGGGTATATTAAGGCTGACGCCTCCCCGGGTAAATATCCTCTTTAACAGCAGCCTCAGCCTGCCCAAACGGTTCACCCTTTGGAGTATCTCTTTATAGCAGCTTTCCGCCTGTCCAATCTGCTTCGGGACAGGCGCGAGCCTGCCGTAAGCCGCCATCGCCACGCACTCGCTGACGGAGACGAACTCTTCCGGCGCCAGACGCGCCTGCACCGCCCTTTCGGCGAATCCCGCGGGCGTAAAGCCCTGCTCATAGTCCATTCCCCGGGTCTTGAGTGCGTCTATGCTGAGCCTGTACCAGAAAAACAGCTTTTCCGTGCCGGTCTTATACCCGTTCTCGAGACGCTTGGGGTCAGTGTTTTTGATCCTCACCGTCACGAACGCTCCCGCGCCCGCCAGCAGCAATACGAGCAGCAGCCACAACAGCCAGCCGTAGGAAGGCGGCGTACTGTCATCATGCGCCTCGTCACCCATCGATGCTTCACTGTCTCCCGGGTCTGGCGTGGGCGTACCGCTCCCTTCCGGAAAAGGCGGTTCCGGTGTGTTTTCGGGGCCGCCGTCAGGCCGGTCCTCGTCGGGCCAGTCCATATCGTCATCCTCCGGAGTGGGTGACGGAGTCGGCTCGGGCGTGGGCGTGGGCGTAGGCGCAGGCGTATCCGGAACCGGCGGCGTCCGGCCGGACTGATCGGAGCCGTTCCCGTCTGACCCGTCCGCGTTTTCGCCCGTGTCCGGAGGGGTCGCCTCAAATGTCACCCAGCCGAATCCCTTAAAGTACACCTCGCTCCAGGCGTGGGCGTCCCGGCCCGTGACCACGTTCTCCCCGCCTTCCTCCACCAGGTAGCCTTCCACATACCGGGCGGGCAGCCCCGCGATGCGGGCCATAAGCGTCATGGCGGAGGCGAAATACATGCAGTAGCCGTTCATGCCGTTAAGCAGGAACCAGCTCACAAAATCCTCGCCCTCCGGCACGTAGCCGGGAGTGAGCGTATATCTTCCGTTCTGCTTCAGATAATCCTGTATGGCTATTGCCGCCTCATAGGGAGTCGCGCTGCCCCGGGTGATCTCCTCGGTCAGCTCGTACACCCGTGTGTCCACGCCCTTGGGCACATCCCTGTTCAGCAGTATCACGAAGGGCCAGCTGCCGTCCTTGTTCTCCCCGGCAGCGTTCACGGCATCGGCTATGCCGCTGTCGCCCGCGTATTCCCAGTACTCGAACGTGTAATAGTCCCCGCCTTCGAGCCGGCGGGAGGCGAACATCTCACCTATATTGTTGTAGTAGATCTTAAGCCCGCTCTCGACGCTTCTGGTGCGGTTGGGAGTGTAGACGGTCCAGTACAGGTTGTCGCCCAGCACTTCCACCGACGCGGTCTTGAGCGCAAACCCGCCGGTCTCGGAGCTTTTGTCCAGGTCGAACGCCTGAGAGTACTCTCCCCGGTAGAGCAGCCCCTCGATGCCGGAAAGCATATACCTGCGGATCTTGCCCGCCTTTTCCGTGTTGCTTTCGTCCACCCACGCCCGTCCGTTGTATGTGTAGCGCACCGAGCCGCGCAGGTAAAGCCTGCCGTCGGAGGTGACTTTCAGCACCTCGTCGCTTCTGGGATAGGCGGGGCCGCCGAAGGTCTCGTTTCTCGTGCGCCAGCCGTAGGAACCGATATTGAATGAACGACGCTGCTCCAGTTCGTCCCGGTCCAGGTTAAAGGTGTCTATCACCAGTTTCACGGCTTTGCGGGACGCGTCTTCCAGCGCCGGCACCGTCACTCCCCTTGGCACCAGCGCCCAGCTGAGCAGCGCCGCTATCAGTGCCAGGCTTATCATGGCCCGGTAGCCCGAAAGCCGCAGCCGGCCGGTCAGGGCATACATGGAGCTCAGGGCGAACACCGCAAGAACAAAATATTTTTCGTTGGGTTTATAGTCCAAAAACCAGAACAGCACGAAACACATAAGGGCAATGGTTATGAGCAAACTCACGCCCTTAAGGTCATTGAGCACGGCATAAGCCTCCACCATAAGGCCCAGCGACAGCGCCAGAGTAAGCTGGTCCGCATATGTTTCCGCTTCCCCGGCTTTTACGGCGTCTATGACCCTGCCCACATAGGCTATCGGGTTCCAGCCGCCCAGCAGCTTTACGCCCGCGAACGCCGCGAGTGCACACAAAGTGATCCAGCCGGACAGTTTGGACACGCTCATAAGCCCAACTATGCCCGCCGCCAGCAGTGTATAGCCTATCACATAGCCGGGATCGGCGCCGCCCAGGTCCCACAGATCGTACATCAGCGTCAGGGAGAAGCCGTATACGGCGGAAAGCAAGATCGGCGCGAACCTCAGAAGCGCCGCGTTAAGCCGTTTCTTCATCTTCCGCCTCCAGCGCGTACACGCTGACCGATACGCCCGCCGCGTCGAGGCGTGACAGCGTCTCGTCGTTTTCTCCCGCCGCACCCATAACGTACACCAGGCTTACTCCCAGGGAGGAATACATCCTTAAGCGGACGAGCATGTCCGCTTCTCCGCTGTTGAGCGCGCTGGCGACAAGCACCGCCGCGGAAGTGGTCTGGCCACGGCGCATGACTTCGCTTACCGCCGTCTTTAGCTGCATGTCCCCGCTTGCCGCGAGGCGCGCCAGCATATTTTCCAGCTTCGGGACGTCTTCATCCGAGGCAGCGAACACCTCGCCCAGCCCCTCCGCCGGCGCCAGCAGCCTGACGCTCTCTCTCGCTTTCAGGCACGCCTGACACACGCTCAGGGCGCATTCGCACACGCCGTCTTTGCGGCTTAAAGTCTCTTCGTCGTTCCCGTAAAGGCCCGCAGTCACGGGCAGCACCAGCACCTCCGGCCGGGCCGCCTCTTCATAGGTCTTTACGAACGGCTTGAACGCCCCCGTATACGGGTCGATATAGCGGGTGCTCAGTTTCCAGTGCACGCGCTTGAGCGCGTCGCCCTGCACCCACTCGCGCACTCCCGCGGGCTCGTTGGCGTCGTCGGACATGCGGATCTCGCCGGAACCCGCTTCCCGCGCGGAATACTCAGGCATATCCGTCTCAAAGCTCCCCGGCAGCACCGTGTAACTCACGCAGCCGGAACTGATCTTTCGGCTGAACACGAACAGATTGAACAGGTCGGTCAGGTATACCCGGCCTTCCCCCGCGTCAAAAACACCTACATGGGCGGCAGGCAGCGTGCACTGTCTCTCGTAACGGCAAAAAGGCGCGCAGCCGAAGCGCGCGCTCACTCCCGCGTCCGCCTGGTACGCGGCGCTGCCTATGGGCAGTATGCCCTTGAAAGAAAAACTGACCGTAAGGCGTATATTCTCGCCCCGCTTTACCCTTTCGCCGCTCTGCGACGAAGACAGACTGAGGGTGAACAGCGCGGGTATAAGGCTTATCAGCGCCAGCGCCAGCATTAACCCCATGCACACCGCGCCCATAAGCAGCAGACGGCTGCCCAGGGTAAGGGCGATCACCGCGATCGTCGCCGCCGCCGCAATAAAATGGACTGTCCTGCGTCTCACTTTGCGCGCACCGGCACCGGCAGGGAAGCGATTAGTCGCGTGAGTGCTTTCGCTTCGCTGGCGTTTTTCTGACTGATGCGGGCCTCCGGGCTCAGACTCAGCCTGTGGGCGAGCACAGGCGCTGCCAGAGCGCGCACGTCCTCTGGCATGACGTAGTCACGGCCTTCCATCAGCGCTCCCGCCTGTGCCGCGCGCATGAGCGCTATGGCGCCGCGGGTGGAAATGCCCCTGCCGAACAGCTTCGCGCTGCGGGAAGCCTGGGCGATGTTGGTGATGTACATGCGCATTTCCTTGGACACCTTCACCTGGGTGACCTGCTGCTGCAGTTCAAGTATGTCTCCCCCGTCGCAGATAGGCTCCACTTCCTCCACGCGGCTCTTGGCGCCCCGGTACATTTCCAGCACCTTAAGCTCCTCTTCACGGCTGGGATAGCCGATCTCTATACGCATGAAAAACCTGTCCAGCTGCGCTTCGGGCAGTGGATAAGTGCCTACGAAATCCACCGGGTTCTGGGTGGCCAGCACCATAAAGGGCTGAGGCAGCAGCCGGGTGACGCCGTCGGTGGTGACCTGCCCTTCCTGCATGACTTCCAGAAGGCTCGACTGGGTCTTCGGGGAAGTACGGTTTATCTCGTCCGCGAGCAGGAGGTTGCTGAACACCGCGCCCTGCTTAAAGCTCATGTCCCCGGTCTTGAAGTCCAGCGCGCTGTAGCCTGTCACGTCCGAGGGCGTCACATCGGGCGTGAACTGTATGCGTTTGAAGCTCAGGGCGAGGCTGCGGGCAAAGGCGGATGCCAGTGTGGTCTTGCCCACCCCGGGCACGTCCTCTATCAGCACGTGGCCGCCGCACAGCAGCGCGTTGAACAGCAGTTCCACCGCTTCGTCCTTGCCCACAATCGCCCGGGCTATATTATTTTCAAGCTCCTGTAAAAGCGTTTGAGCCGAAAGCATTTTTAATCCTCCGTTATACTGTCGCGTCGTTCTGCCGAAATACTATGACGTTTCCCGGTAATAAAGTGTTCCGATAAACATAAAAGCGCCCTGCCTGACAGCAGGGCGCGGAGCGTGGGGTTAAATGGGCTCGAACCATCGACCTTCACGATGTCAACGTGACGCTCTGACCAACTGAGCTATAACCCCGAAACGCCTGTGTATTATATCATAGTCCGCGGCCCTGTGCGCGTTTTTAAATAAATTTAACGTTTCGTACGGGTCTATTTTCGTTTTTTCGCGGCTTTCTTCTGCGCTTCCTGCCGCTTCATGCGCTGCGCGTACTCCCGTTTCCTGCGCTCGTAGGCCGCCTTGCGCGCCCGGTTGATGCGGTTGCGCTTTTGCTTGGCTCTGGCGATCAGGAACACGACGAGCCCTATCAGCACCAGGTATATCAGCCAGCTGGCGGGATTGTGGCGGGGAGAGAAGAACCTTATTATAGGCTTGTCCTCCAGCCACTCGTCAAGCACCTCGTCGGTGGTGGGCGGCTG
>JAGCIC010000084.1 GCA_017648805.1 Clostridia bacterium | reverse complement strand
GCGGTTCATGACTATCTATTCCATGCCCTCGAAGGCGCCGCCGCAGATGAACAGTATGTTGGTGGTGTCTATCTTTATGAACTCCTGCTGGGGATGCTTGCGCCCGCCCTGGGGAGGCACGTTCACCACGGCGCCTTCCAGCATTTTGAGCAGCGCCTGCTGCACGCCTTCGCCGGACACGTCGCGGGTTATGGAGCGGTTCTCGCTCTTGCGGGCGATCTTATCGATCTCGTCGATGTAGATGATGCCCTTCTCAGCCCGGGACACGTCGTAGTCCGCGTTCTGGATCAGGCGCAGCAGCACGTTTTCCACGTCCTCGCCTACGTAGCCCGCCTCGGTGATGCTGGTTGCGTCGCCGATGGCGAAGGGCACGTTCAGTATCTTGGCCAGGGTCTGCGCCAGGTACGTCTTGCCGCAGCCGGTGGGGCCCAGCATGACTATGTTGCTCTTCTGCAGCTCCACGTCGTTTTTCGCGCCCCGGTAGCTGATGCGCTTGTAGTGGTTGTACACCGCCACGCTCAGCGCCTTCTTGGCCGCGTCCTGACCTACCACGTACTGGTCCAGCACGCTCTTGATCTGGTACGGGGTCATTATGCCCTCGTACTCCTTGGGGGTCACGAAATCGTTGGCCATAAGATCCTGGCACAGGAACACGCACTCGTCGCAGATGCACGCGTCGCCGTTGCCGCGGATGAGCCGGCGCACTTTATAGCCGGGCTTGCCGCAGAAGGAACATACGGTCTCTTTATTTACATCCATAATTATACCTTTCGGAAAAAACCGGACGGGCATTTTACCCGCCCGGTCTGCTTTGTGCGGGGGATCACCTTCTGGGCGGGATTATTTCGTCGATAATGCCGTACTTGAGCGCCTGCTCGGCGGTCATGAAGTTGTCCCTCTCCGTGTCTTTTTCCACGGTCTTGACGGGTTTGCCGGTGTTCTTTGCCAGCTCCTCGGTCATGCGCTGCTTGATGAAGCGCATATGCTCCGCGTGGATCAGCACGTCGGTGGCCTGGCCTTCCGCGCCGCCCAGAGGCTGGTGGATCATTATCTCGCTGTTGGGCAGGGCCTTCCTTTTGCCCTTGGCGCCCGCGGCCAGCAGGAAAGCGCCCATGGACGCCGCCATGCCGATGCACAGGGTGCTGACTTCGCACTTTAAGTACTTCATGGTGTCGTATATGGCCATGCCCGCGGAAATGGAGCCGCCGGGGGAGTTGATGTAGAGCATTATGTTCCTGTCCGGGTCTTCCATCTCAAGGAAGAGCATCTGCGCCACCACGGTGTTGGCGACACCGTCGTCTATGGGGCCGGAAAGGAATATGATCCGGTCCTTGAGAAGGCGGGAGTAGATGTCATAGGCGCGCTCGCCCATGTCGTTTTTTTCGATTACTGTGGGTATAAGGTAGTTCTTCATTGTACCTCCGAAGGGGAAGGCGGGCTTATTCGGCGTCCGCCTTGGGGGCGACGGCGTTGTCCTTAAGGAAGGAAACCACTTTCTGCATGGTGGTCATGCTCTTGAAGTAGTTCAGCGTGCTTTCGCCCATGGTCTTTTTGTAGTCTTCCAGGCTCTTTTTGCGGCTCTCGGCGGCTTTGGCGATCTCCGCGTCCACCTCTTCGTCGGTGGCTTCGATGCCTTCGGCGTTCTTTATCGCCTCAAGCACCAGCTGGCCCTTCACCCTCTGGGTGGCCTGCTCTTTGTACATTTCGCGGATCTGCTCCTCGGTCTGGCCGGTGTACATGAGGTAGTCGGAGAACTTGAGGCCCTGATAGGACAGGCGCATCTCCATGTCCTTCATCATGCCGTCGATCTCGCTGTTGATCATGGCGTCGGGGATGTCCACCTGGCACGCCTCGACGGCCTTTTCGATCACGTCGTTCTCGAACTGGTTGTCGGCGCGGGTCTCGGCGTCTTTTACGAGCTTGGCCTTAACGTCCGCTTTGTACTCGTCCAGGGTGTCGAAGCTCAGGTCGTTGGCGAAGTCGTCGTTAAGCTCGGGGAGTTCCTTTTCCTTGATGGAGTTGATCTTGACCTTGAACACCACGGGATGGCCCGCCAGGCTCTTCTCGTGATAGTCCTCGGGGAAAGTGACGTTCACGTCCACGTCCTCGCCCGCGCTGCGGCCGATCAGCTGCTCTTCGAAACCGGGGATGAAGGTGCCGCTGCCCAGCACCAGGTTCTGCTTCTCGGCGGTGCCGCCGGCGAACTGGGTGTCGCCGTCAAAGCCCGCGTAGTCGATGTTCACTTCGTCGTCCAGCTTGGCGGGGCGGTCGGTGACGTCGATAAACCTTGCGTTGCGCTCCCTCTGGCGCTCGATCTCGGCGGCCACGTCGTCGTCGGTCACTTCGGCCACGGTCTTCTCGGCCTCGACGCCCTTGTAGGCGCCCAGGGTGACGTCGGGCTTCACGAACACTTCAACGGAGAACTTGAGCTCCTTGCCCTGCTCCATCTGCTCCACGTCCAGCTCGGGCCTGTCGACGGGCTCCAGCTTGTACTCGTCGATGGCGGCCTGGTACTCGGAGGGGAAGATGTCGTCCAGCGCGTCCTCGTAGAACACGCCCTTGCCGTAGTGCATCTCGATCACGTGGCGGGGAGCCTTGCCGCGGCGGAAGCCGGGGATGTTGATGCGGGATACGTTCTTTTTATAGGCGGCGGATACGGCCGCGTCAAACTCCTCCGCGCTGATGACGAAGGACAGCTTTGCCTTGTTTGAGGACAGTTTTTCGTAAGTTGCGGACATTGTGATTTCTCCTTTTACATAACATATCAGCGTGTATTATAACACAATGCCGGGGAAGTTGTCTTTATAAGTAGGTAAATTCTTGGAGCGGGCGGGCATACAAAAGCGCCGCCCCCGCCGGGCGGCGCTTTTCGCGTCTCGCTTCGATCAGACGATCTCCACGAACACGGGCTTCTCGTTCTTGACGGTGGCGGCTTTGACTATGGCGCGGATGGACTTCGCTATCCGGCCCTGCTTGCCTATCACCTTGCCCATGTCGTCGGCGTCCACGCGCAGCTCGATGACGATGTTCTCCTCGTTCTCGACCTCGCGCACGTCAACGGCGTCAGGCTTGTCAACCAGGCTCTGAGCCACAAACCTGACCAGTTCAACCGCGTTCATGATTTACAGCAGGCCGCTCTTCTTGAGCAGGGCGCGCACGGTGTCGGTGGGCTGGGCGCCGGTGGAGAGCCACTTCTTGGCCTTTTCCTCGTCAAACTTGATTACGGCGGGATCGCTTACGGGGTTGTAGTAGCCGATCTCTTCGATGAAACGGCCGTCACGGGGGGTGCGGCTGTCGCTGACGACTACGCGGTAGAAGGGCTCCTTCTTCATGCCCATTCTCTTAAGACGGATCTTTACCATGGTATTCCTCCTGAAAATAATTGCTGTATTTATGTGGAAAGCCTTTAAGGCGGTATCCCGGTTCTGTTTTCTGCTTTCGGAGCGCGCGGCTTTGGGATTCGGCCGAAGCTTATCTTAAGCCTTTCATCAGGCCGCGCAGGTTCTTGCCCTTGGAGTTCATGACCTGCTTCATCATGTCCCTCGCCTGCTCGAACTGCTTTATCAGCAGGTTGACCTGCTGCACGGTGACGCCCGCGCCCTGGGCGATCCTTCTGCGGCGGGAGGCGTTTAATATGTCGGGGTTCCTGCGCTCGGCGCGGGTCATGGCCAGTATGATGGCCTCGTTGCGGGCCTGTTCCCTGGCGACCTTGTCTTCGTCTATCTCCACGCTGTTCAGCTTCGCTCCCAGGCCGGGGATCATTTTGAGCAGGTCGCGCACGGAGCCCATTTTCTTTATCTGCTTGAGCTGGGAGAGGTAGTCTTCCAGGGTGAAGCGGTTGGCCTTAAGGCTCTTTTCCAGCTGCTCGGCGGCTTTTTCGTCCACCATCTCCTGGGCCTTGTCGATAAGGCTGAGCACGTCGCCCATGCCCAGTATGCGGCCCGCCATGCGGTCGGGGTGGAAGGGCTCGATGTCGGTCAGCTTTTCGCCGGTGCCGGAGAACTTGATGGGCTTGCCGGTGACTGCCTTTACGGAGATCGCCGCGCCGCCGCGGGTGTCGCCGTCCAGCTTGGTGAGGATCACGCCGTCCACGCCCAGTTCCTTGTTGAAGGTGTCGGCCACGGTCACGGCGTCCTGGCCGGTCATGGCGTCGACCACCAGCAGTATCTCGGTGGGCTTTACGGCGGCCTTTATGTTCTTAAGCTCGTCCATGAGCTTTTCGTCTATGTGCAGACGGCCGGCGGTATCGATTATCACGGTATCGAAGCCGTAATACCTGGCCCGGTCCACCGCTTCCTTCGCGATCTCCACCGGGTCGCCCTGGCCCTTTTCAAAGACCTCCACGCCGGCCTGGCCGCCCACTATCTGCAGCTGGCGGATGGCGGCGGGACGGTACACGTCGCACGCGGCCAGCATGGGCTATTTGCCTTCTTTGACCAGCATTTTGCCTATCTTGGCGCACATGGTGGTCTTGCCCGCGCCCTGCAGGCCGCACATCATGTATATGGTGGGCACGCTGGAGGAACGGGTGAGCTTCACGTTCTGTCCGCCCATGAGGGCAGTGAGCTCTTCGTTGACGATCTTGATTACCTGCTGGGCGGGGGTGAGGGACTCGAGTATCTCGCCGCCCACGGCGCGCTCGGTGACCTTCTTGGTGAAGTCCTTGACGATGGCGTAGTTTACGTCCGCCTCCAGAAGCGCCATGCGCACGTCGCGCATCGCTTCCTTTACGTCGGCTTCGGTGAGCTTGCCCCGGGAGGTCAGTTTTTTGAACGCTCCCTGAATTTTTTCCGCAAGACCTTCAAACGCCATTTGTGTCACCTCCCGTCAAGGTATTTGACTTTATGCTTTAGTCCTCTTTGATCTGTTTAAGCGCTTCTTCCGCTTCGGCGAGCGCCTGCCGGGCGCTCTCGAGCCGGGATTCGCACGCGTTCAGGGCGGCTTTCATGCGCCTGAAGCGCTCCAGCAGGCCCAGTTTTTCCTCGTACTCGTTAAGCTGCCTTTCGCTGCGGAGTATCAGCTCGTGCACCGCCTGGCGGGAGACGCCCTGCTCCTGGGCGATCTCCATGAGGCTCATGTCCTCATCCAGGTACATTTTTAGGGTGTTAAGCGCGTGGGGAGTGAGCAGGTTCCCGTAAAAGTCCATCAAAAGCCCGGTATTAACGCGTCTTTCCATGTTCTCCCCCTTCGCAGCCTGCGTATTATAGCAGAGCCGGAGGGCTGTGTCAAGTTAAATGTATTGACATAATGGCAGTGAAGCGCGGATTTTTTCGGCGTGATGTTCGTTATCTGCATGTGACTGACCGTGCGCCGCGGCGCAAAAAAAACGGAGGCTGCGGACAGCTCCCGTTTTTGCATGATGTCTGTTTGAACTGTTTGGCTTATTCGAACTTTTCCAGCCAGCCGCCGTGGGCCTCGATCAGCGCGTCGCACAGCTTTACCGTGTCGTCCATGTCCAGTTCGCTGGAGGTGTGGGGATCCATGAGGGCGGCCTGGTAGATGAAGTCCTTTTTGCGGGTCACCGCCGCCTCGATGGTGAGCAGCTGCACGTT
>JAGCIC010000083.1 GCA_017648805.1 Clostridia bacterium | reverse complement strand
TCTCCTCCATGATCTTCTGGGGCCCGCCGGGCGTGGGCAAGACCACCCTTGCGCGGCTGATCGCCCACATGTCCAAGTCCGAATTCATAGACTTTTCCGCCGTCACCAGCGGCATAAAGGAGATCAAGGCGGTTATGGAGCGGGCGGAGAGCCTGCGCAGGCAGGGCTTGAAGACCATACTCTTCGTGGACGAGATCCACCGCTTCAACAAAGCGCAGCAGGACGCGTTCCTGCCGTTCGTGGAGAAGGGCTCCATCATACTTATCGGCGCCACCACAGAAAATCCGTCTTTCGAGATAAACTCCGCGCTTCTGTCCCGCTGCAAGGTGTTCGTATTAAAGCCGCTGGAAGAGGAGGACATAGTCAGCCTCATCCGCACCGCGCTGACCGACCCGCGGGGCTTCGGCGGCATGGACGTCAGGATGGAGGATAAGGAGATCTTTGCCCTGGCGCGCTTTTCCGCGGGAGACGCCAGGACCGCTCTGAACACCCTGGAAATGGCGGTGAACAACGCGCCCCAGGACCGGGAAGGCGTTATAAGCATCACCAAAGAAGTATTGAGCGAGTGTACCGACCGGCGCAGCCTGCTGTACGACAAGCAGGGAGAGGAGCACTACAACCTCATCTCCGCCCTGCACAAGTCCATGCGCAATTCCGACCCGGACGCCGCGGTGTACTGGCTGAGCCGCATGCTGGACGGGGGAGAGGACCCCTTGTACATCGCCCGCAGGATAGTGCGCTTCGCCAGCGAGGACATCGGCATGGCGGATTCCCGGGCGCTCACGGTGGCGGTGAACGCGTACCAGGCGTGCACATTCCTGGGGCTGCCGGAGTGCGACGTGCACCTTGCCCACGCGGCGGTGTACATGGCCATGGCGCCCAAGTCCAACGCGGTGTACATGGCGCGGAACCATGCCAAGGCGGACGTGGAGGCCGCTCCCGCCGAGCCCGTGCCCCTGCAGATACGCAACGCCCCCACCCAGCTTATGAAGCAGCTGGATTACGGCAAGGGCTACGTGTATGCCCACGACACTCAGGAGAAGATGGCGCGCATGACCTGCCTGCCGGATTCGATCAAAGACAGGCGCTACTACCTGCCCACCCGGGAGGGCGAGGAAAAGGAGTATTCACGGAAGCTGGAGGACATACTCCGCTTCAAAAATGGGGATTAGGAGAGGCGGAACGCGTATGAAGATTTCCACATCCTGCGAGCACGGCATAGCCGCGGGGCTGAGCGCCCGGGAGAGCCTGAGGCTTATGAAAAAGGCGGGCTTCGAGGGCATAGACCTGAGCCTGTGCCGCTGTATGAGCGAGCCCGAAAAGTTCCTGACCAAAGAGTGGACCCGGGACGTGCTGGAGCAGGCGCGCATCGCTAAGGAAGAAGGGCTTGAGATCGCCCAGTGCCATCTGCCCTACTATCCCGGCCACCTGGAAAACCCGGGCGACGGCAGTGCGGAGGCTTTCGGGAAAGAATGGCTGCCCATGTATCTCCACGCGCTGGAAGCCGCAGAAAGGGCGGGGGCAAAGCTCGCGGTCATCCATCCCATGTATCACGAGGGCGGAAACAGGCCACCATAGACGCCAACGTCTACCTGGGGGAGCAGATGCGTCCCGCGCTTAAGCAAAGCGGCATAAAGCTGGCGTTTGAGAACGTATTCATCCGCCGTGAGAGGAAATACATCCGCGCCTTTGTGGAGGAGGCGGAAGTGATACGCGCCATCGCGGACGCGCTGGGCGATATCGCGGGCATATGCATGGACACGGGCCACGCCAACATTTTCCGCTTCGACATAAGCGAGTACGCCAAGGTGCTGGGAGACAAGCTCATCTGCCTGCACGTGAACGCGAATTCCGGCGAGGACGAGCACGTAATACCCCTGACCGGCGCCGCCTGGTGCGAGAGGATGGACTTTGAGGCATTCTCAAAAACGCTGAAAGAGATAGGCTACAAAGGCTGGTACAACCTGGAGATCTCCGGGGGCCGTTTTCCCAAAGCCGCTGCCCGCCCCTTCTATGAGTATGCCGCCATCGTGGCCGAGCATCTGGCCGATATCGCGCAGTGTTAAGTTTTTGAACGGCACCGTTCCCGCGCGCCTTCGGGCGCGTTTTGTGTTGCCCGGGCGTACGGGATTATGCTATAATCGGCACGGGGGACGATCCCCCGCATGAAAGGAGAGGTCGTATGAAAAAACTGCTTTCCCTTATGGTATGCATCGCGCTTTTGCTGTGCGCGCTGCCGGTATTCGCAGAGGAGATCAGCGTGACCGGCAAGGTGACCGAGGTGGAAAAGTACGGTCACGCGCTGCTGGACGTCACGATCGAAGACTTCACCGGGCTGGGCTTTGAGCTGGGCGACGTGGTCACGGTCAAGGCCGGCACGTTCGAAGGCGACATGCCCTACTTTAACGGATATTACGTGGACAAGGGCGAATACATGCTGCGCGCCTATCCCGGCCACACCTGCATCGCCGTGTGCATAAATTACGGCAAGTTCGCCGAGACCGCCGGCATAGTCGTCGGAGACGAAGTGACCGTCAGCCTCAAACAGAAGGCGGGCGCTCTGACCGTGCAGGAGATCAACAACCTGGTGTATACCGACGTCCGGGAGGACTACGAAAGCGACGAAGAGTTCGCCAACTTCCGCGAGATAACGCTGGGCGGCATCGCCGCCGGAAAGCTCTACCGCTCCGCCTCCGCCATTAAAAACGAGCACAAACGGGCGGGCTACGCGGACAGGTTCGCCGAAAAAGCGGGCGTGAACGCGGTTATGAACATGGGCGACACCGAAGAGGAACTGGCCGCGCTGCTCCAGGCGGAAGACTTTGAATCGCCTTATTATAAGAGCCTGTGCGAGGGCGGGAAAGTCATCGCGCTGGGCATGCCCGTGAACTTCTCTTCCGACGAGTTCGCCGAGGGCATCGTGAAGGGACTGACCTTCCTGTCCGAGAACGACGCGCCGTTCCTGGTGCACTGCACCGAGGGCAAAGACCGCGCGGGCTTCGCCTCCATGCTGATCGAGGCGCTGATGGGCGCGTCCGAGGAGGAGATAGTCAGGGATTACATGCTGTCCTACGTAAACTATTACGGCGTGGAAGAGGGCAGCGAAAAGTACGATATGATCGCCGAAAAGAACATCATGGAAATGCTCAGGAGCCTGGCTGGCCTGGAAAAGGGCGCATCCCTTGAGGGTACGGACCTCGCCGAGGCGGCGCAGGCCTACCTGCTCGGGCACGGCATGTCCGCCGAAGCGCTGGAAGCGCTGAAGACGAAACTCGGCTGACGCGAAAACCGCCGAAACGCCCGTATCCCGCTCCCGCCGGAACATACCGGCGGGAGTTTTGTTTGTCGCGGCGGGCGCTCAAGATATAACATAAAAGAGCAGGCAGCCCGGCCGGGCATGGTGTATAATCCAAGCAGACAAAAATCGGAAAGGAAGCACAGAATAATGAGTGAAACGACCGTAAGGATACAGGACGACCTGTACGAAGCCGTAAACGGCGAGTGGCTCAGGACGGCCGTGATACCGGACGACAAGCCCATCACCGGCGGCTTTGCCAGCCTGGACGAGGGCGTGGAAAAGCTGATGATGGCGGATTTCAGGGCTTTTGCCGAGGGCAGCAAGACGACCGACATACCCCAGATGAAATACGCCGTCGCGCTGTACAAAAAAGTGCTGGACTCCAAACGGCGCAACGAGGAGGGTATTGCTCCCGCGCTGCCACTGCTGGAAAAGCTCCGCGCAATAAAGACCGTGGATGACCTTAACGCGCAGGCTTCCGAGCTGCTCGAACTGGGCGTGGAACTGCCCCTGCAGATGGAAGTGACCGCAGACATGCAGTGCGCGGAAAAGAACAGCTTCATCGTGACCGGTCCCGACATCATACTGCCGGACACCACATATTACGCCGATGACAACCCGGCGGGCAAGCAGCTTCTGGCGGTGTGGGCGGACATGGCGGCCAAGGTGCTGGAGTTCACGCCCCTTGACGAGGCAGAGCGCAAACAGTATCTGGAAGACGCGCTGGCCTTCGACGCGCTTGTCGCGCAAAAGGTCAAGAGCCGTCTGGAGTGGTCCGAGTACTACAAGTGCCACAACCCCATGCCCGCGGACGAGGTGGCGGGGTACGCAGCGCCCTTCGATATCAAAAAAGTGCTTAAAGACCTGTACGGCGAAAACGCGCCCGAGACCATCATAGTGTACGACCCCAGGGCGATCAAAGAGATGAACGGCTATTTCTCCGGGGAGAAATTCGGCCTCTACATCCACTGGGCCACCGTAAAGGCGCTGCTCAAAGCCACGGCATACCTGTCCGAGGAACTGGCCGCGCTGGGCAAGACCTATTCCCGCGCTTTGAGAGGCGTGGCGGCGGATCCCGCGCCGGAAAAACAGGCGTACCAGACCGCGTCGGGCATGTATTCCGAGCCCATAGGCGTGTACTACGGCCGCACCTATTTCGGCGAGGAAGCCAAGAAAGACGTGGTGGAGATGGTCAAAAAGATCATCGAGACCTACAAGCTCCGCATGAAGAAGAACGATTTCCTGGCGCCGTCCACCAAGGAACAGGCCATCAAAAAGCTCTCCACCATAGAGATCAAGATGGGCTATCCGGACGAGATCAAGCCGATCTGGTCGCTGCTCACGTTCGACGAAAACGACTCGCTGCTGTCCGTCATGATGCACTTGAGCGCCGTGCGCGTCAAGGATATGTTCGGCAAGCTGAGAAAGCCCGTGGACCGCACGGAGTGGCCCATGCCCGGGCACATGGTCAACGCCTGCTACAACCCCAGCGCCAACGACATCACCTTCCCCGCCGCAATACTCCAGAAGCCCTTCTACGCCCTCAGCCAGAGCGTGAGCGAGAACCTGGGCGGCATCGGCGCGGTCATCGGCCACGAGATCTCCCACGCCTTCGACAACAACGGCGCCAACTTCGACGAGCACGGCAACCTGAAAAACTGGTGGAAGGAAGAGGACTTCGCGGCCTTCAAGGAACTCACCAAGGGCATGATCGAGCAATTCGACGGCATCGAGTTCCACGGCGGCAAGGTGAGCGGCGAGCTCACCGTAAGCGAAAACATCGCCGACAACGGCGGCATGGGTGTGACGCTTGAGATCATGCATACCCTGCCTGACCCGGACTACAGGGCGTACTTCAAAAACTGGGCGCGGGTGTGGTGCCTTAAGGCCAAGGAGGAGTATATAAAGCTGCTTCTGGCCAGCGACGTGCACTCTCCCAACGTGCTGCGCGCCAACATGATGCCCCGGAACTTCGGCGAATGGTACGAGGCGTTCGGCGTCACTGAAAACGACGGCATGTACATCGCCCCCGGCAAGCGGATCAGCATCTGGTAAGGAGACATCCATGATTTCCAACTTAAGGGACCTGGGCGGCATAACGGGCGCCGGGGACAGGACGATCCGCAGGGGGATGCTCTTCCGTTCGGCGAGCCTGTGCGATGCCCGGCCGGAGGACTTGAAGGGCATCTCCGCCGTGATAGACGTAAGGACGCCCGAAGAGATCCTGGAAAAGCCGGACCGGTGCTTCGAAGCTGAGTACCTGCGCCTTCCCGCCTTCGTCATGTCCGCCGCCGGCATCAGCCGCGAAGCAGGCTCCGACGCAAAGCAGATCACCGGCATGGCAGACATATACAGGGTGATCGTCAGGGAGCATGCCGACTGCCTGCGCGATATCCTGCTTGCGATAATGGAGCACGACTTTTCTTCCGGCGCGGTGCTGTGGCACTGCTCGGAGGGCAAGGACCGCACCGGCATCGTGGCCGCTCTGGTGCTGAGCGTGCTGGGGGCGTCCCGGGAAGACATAATGCAGGACTACCTTAAGACCAACATCATCAATCTTCCCAAAGCCGAGCGGATACGAGACCGGGTCATGGAGACCCACGGGCCTGAGGCCGCCGCGCAGGCGTACCGTTCTTATATCGCGGACGAGGAATACTTAAGCGCCGCCCTGGACGAGATGGGGGACGACTACGTCACTTCCCGCCTTAGGATAAGCCCGGAAGCGGCCGCGCGCTTCAGAGAGAAGCTTCTGAGCGACTGATATATCACGAAACACGGTCCTGCCGATAGACATCGGCAGGATTTTCGTTTATAATAGCCGCGGAAGGATACGGCCTTTGCAGGCTTGGATAACGAAAGGAGCAGACAATGATCAAGATATACGCTATGCCCACATGCCCTTACTGCGACTACATCCATGAGCAGATAAAGGGGCGGGAAGACGAGTTCGAGTACATAAACATAGGCGAGCACATCCGCTATCTGAGCGCGTTCATACGGCTCAGGGACACCCATCCCGTGTTCGACCGCATGAAGCAGATAGGGGACGTGGGCGTCCCGGCGTTCGTGTTCGAGGACGGCAGGGTGTCCATCGATCCGGCGGACGCGGGGCTGATCGAGTACGGCTCCCCGGAAGCCTG
>JAGCIC010000082.1 GCA_017648805.1 Clostridia bacterium | reverse complement strand
TTCTTTGGGAGCGCCCATCAGCGCCAGATGCGCCGCCATCGGTTCCCGCCGCCCGTCGCCGTACTTGCTGTGGGTCTGCATGCAGCCTCCCGCCACCTTGGCAAGTTTGCCGGGCTGTCCCGCCAGCGTGACATTTTCAAACCCCAGCTCTGCGGCCGTATCCAGGGCGAAACCCACGAAATTGCTTATCTGCACGCAGTACAGCTCTGGCTTCAGTCTGCTTAATGCCGCTTCGCCCTGACTTCCGAACACGAGCCCCAGCGTGTTTGCGCCGTTTTGCCTGCGCATCCCCATTTCAAGACGTATTGTGTCGGTCAGCGCTTCTTCGCTCATAGGCCGCACGATGCCCGTAGTGCCCAGTATCGACAGCCCGCCTTCTATGCCCAGGCGGGGATTGAACGTCTTTTGGGCGATCTCGCGGCCGCCCGTGATGCCCACGGTGACGGTCGCCGCATTATCCGGGAACACGCTTCTCACCGCTTCAGCTATCATCTGCCTGGGTACCGGGTTTATCGCCGCTTCGCCCACGGGCAGTTTAAGGCCCGGGAGCGTGATCGTGCCCACGCCCTCACCCGCGGCAAAGCTTATATCGCCTTTTCCGGGGCTTATAATCACCTCCGCCCAGACTTCGGAGCCGCTTGTGATGTCCGGGTCGTCACCGGAGTCTTTGTATACCGCGCACCTGTATGGGCATAAAGGGTGTATGCCGGGGGCATAGGTGCGGCCTTCGGGCACAACTATCTCGACTTTTCCAGGGCATTCCCCGTCCCTCTGCCACAGGCAGGACGCCAGCGCGCAGGCTGCCGCACAGGACCCCGTAGTAAAGCCTTCCCGAAGCTGCGTCATGTGTTTTCGTCCCCCGCGAGGGCAAAAGTCATTCCCTCGAAGATCGTTTTGCCGACCAAAAGCCTGCCGTCTGAAGCCTTTACCGCCGCCCGCTCGCACACGTTGCCCACGCCCACGGTTTTTTCCACGTAATCCGAATGAGCGAAAACTCCGGGCACCGCCTTTAGTTCCTCCGCACTGCAGGTCACAAGAGGCAGTCGGTATTTTTTGCAGAAGCGTACGAACGCCGGCTCCTCTTTTTTTATATCTATACTGGCCAGTGCCTTCACGGACAGAAGCGATACGCCGTTTGCCCGCAGAAATTCCAGTGCATTTTTCTCAAACGCATCGGCGTCCACGCCTTTTCTGCAGCCCGCTCCCAGCGTCAAAGTGCGGGGACGCAGGTATAAAGTCACGTCAAACGGCGGTTTTATTACCCTTTCGGTTATAGCCACGCCCACCGTTATTCCTGCCAGTGCCCGGGAGGATACCGTCTTTATTGCGGCCGGGTTCTCTATCGCCATATCGTTAGTGACCGCCCAGGTATCTATCGCGGGCACTCCCCTTACGTCCGTAGCCGTGGTGACCACCGGCGTGGCGCCCGTCATCGCGGCGATCTGCTCAGCCAGAACATTCGCCCCGCCTATGTGGCCGGACAGCAGAGGTATCACATGCCGCCCCATTTCGTCCATCACTACCACCGCGGGGTCTGTGGTCTTGCTTTTTACCAGCGGCGCGATCGCCCGCACGGCGATGCCCGCCGCGCCTATGAACAGCAGCGCATCCGCCTCGTCAAAATGCGCTTTCGCCCACTCCATTACCGGCACGCCACGGTCTACGGGTATGCCCAGCGTCCCGGACCAGCTTTGCCCCTTTTCGGTGAACGCTATCGCCCGCAGGATCATTTTTTTGCCTCCCGGAACATATGGGAAAAAGCGGGGTCGTAGAGCTTTGAGCGCTCGTATCCGCCGCCCATGAATCCGCCTACAAGTACCAGCGCCGTTCGTCCGATGTGCGCTGCCTTTTCTGGCAGGCTCTCAAGCGTGCCTTTCACGACCTCCTCATCCGGCCAGGTAGCCTTGTAAACTACTGCCGCGGGCGTTTCGGGCGCGTATCCGCCCGCTATGAGCTCTTCGCACAGTTTTTTCAGCATGCTTACGCTCAGGAACAGGGCCATGCTCGCCCCGTGGGCGGCCAGAGAACGGATATCCTCTTTTTCAGGCACGGGGGTCTTACCCGCCATGCGGCTCACTATTAGCGTCTGGCTCACTCCGGGCAGCGTATACTCTGCTTTAAGCACCGCCGCTGCGGCGTTCATTGAGCTCACCCCCGGCACCACATCATAATTATACCCCAGGCGGTCCAATTCGTCCATCTGTTCACGGATCGCCCCGTATATGGAAGGATCCCCGGTGTGCAGGCGGACTACCGTGCTGTCAGCGGGGTATGAGGTCATTGCCCCGATAACCTCTTCCAGCGTCATGGAAGCGCTGTTCAGCTTTTCGCAGTTCTCTGCGCAGTAGTTAAGCAGTTCCGGATTCACCAGTGACCCCGCGTATACCACCAGGTCGGCGCGCTTAAGCAGTTCCATTCCCCTCACGGTGATCAGATCCGCCGCGCCCGGACCCGCGCCTATAAAGTATATCATATTTTCCCCTCCATCGTCGCCGCAAACACGAACACAGGATTCTGTGCCCTGAACATGTTGTACCGCCCGAGTTTTTCCAGCCTGGACACTGCCACCTGCGCGGCCGAGAAATCGGAGTAACCGGAGAGCAGCTTCATGTAAAGCTCCGCGCTCTCCATCGTTACCGCGGTGGCGCAGACACGGATCGTGCTTTCAAATCCTTCCAGCTTTTTGAGTATCTCTTCCGTCTCGCCCCCGGTGCCGCCCAGAAATACATGGGTGGGCACGGGAAGTCCCTCCAATACTTCCGGAGCGCTGCCCGGAACGATGCTGATATTCAGCGCTCCGAACTTGTCCCTATTCTGCCCGATCAGTTTTAGCGCGTCTTCGTCACGCTCTACGGCGTACACTTCGCCCAAAGGACAGCCAAGCGCGCATTCCACGGACACGCTGCCCGTACCTGCGCCCACGTCCCATACCACGCTGTCCGGCGATAGGCGCAATTTAGACATGACCTGTGCGCGTATCTCACTTTTGGTCATAGGCGTTTTGCCCCGAATGAATTCCTCGTCGTCTATGCCGGACGGTCTTACATCGCTCTTCGGCGCCTCGTTTACTATCAGCGCCACAGAGAGCGGGTCGTATTCCCTGTCCTCGTACAACCCGCAAGACTCATCTTCGTAGCTCAGTTTTTCGCCGATATACAGTTTCAGCCCGTCCAGACCGCCCTCATAGAGCGTGTCGCGCACCCATTTCGGGTTGTTTTCACCGTCCAGCAGCACGATCGTTTTAGGGTTCACGCGGCAAAAATGACACAGCGCATGTTTGGACAGGCTGCGCCCATGGGCGGAAACGATCTGCGCGTCCTGCCAGCTCATTCCCAGACGTGCGCACAGCGCCTGTACGCTGCTCACGCCGCAGATCACCCGTATGTTTTCCGGACCGAACCGTTTATTCAGCACCGGCAGCAGACTGTAAAGCCCCGTATCGCCCGAAAGCAGCGCCGAGATCCGTCCGCCCTGTTTAAGCGCCTGCTCCATTTCGTCCATGGCGGCACCGAAGGGAGTGAGAGACCGCCGTTTCGTTTCCGGGACCAGCTCGTCATTGCGTTTGGCGCACCACACCATATCAGAATCTTTTACCGCGTTTACTGCTTCCCCTGTCAGCATCGCTTTACTGCCCGGGCCCGCGCCGATCACGTACAGCCTGTTCATGCTTCTTTCTCCTCTTTCGACCGGTAGCCCCGGGGCGTGATAAGCTTTTTGCCGCTTATTCGCGTCGAAGGCGAGCCCACGAACACGGTTGTGAACATGTCAGCGGGATAATCCTCCAGTTCCTTAAGCGACATTGTCTTTGAAAACTCGTTTTCCCGCCCTATGTTCGCGGCAACGCCGCATGCAGTCTCGGGCGGAAGGTATTCAAGCAGTATCCCGCAGGCGCGTTTGAGGTAGTCCGGGCGCTTGTGGCTGGCGGGATTGTAAACAGCCAGGCACAGACCCGCCTGGGCGGAAAGGCGCAGCCGCTTTTCTATGGTCTCCCAGGGAGTAAGCGCGTCCGAGAGCGAGATCACCGCAAAGTCGTGTCCCAGAGGTGCTCCCAGCATCGCCCCGCCGCTCAGCGCTGCGGTCACTCCGGGCACGATTTCTACATCAAGGCCGTCTTTTCCTTCGCTGAGTTCCAGCACCAGGGACGCCATGCCGTACACACCCGCATCGCCGGAACAGATCATTGCCGTCGTCTTCCCGGACAGTGCCGCGTCTATTGCCATTTGACAGCGAAGCGTTTCCTGGCGCATGGGCGTCTGAAGGTATTCCTTGTCTGGGAACAGCGGCTTAACCAGTTCGTTGTACACCTGATAGCCCACTATGACATCGGATTTTTCCAGCGCTTTAGCAGCCCGGAACGTCATATCCTCCGCGCTGCCCGGGCCTATGCCCACCACGTAAAGCTTATTCATACCCGTGATCCCTTCAGCTTATTTTGTACAGGAACGTCATGTCATCGGTCTCTCCCGAGAGCATTTTTACCAGATCACCGATAAAAGTGCCTATTCCGCTGGTGGCCTGGTACAGGTTCTTCCGGGTACAGAACACGCTTCCCTGTCTGACCGCCCTGAAATCCGCGAGCAGCGGCTGCAGGGAAATGAGCTCCCGAACGTTCTCCACCGGCGCTTCTAGGGCGGAGTTGTAGACAAGATAGTCCGCATCCTTCGCAGCCATGTAAAACGTCTCCATTGTCACGCTCACGGAAGCATTGGTCTCCTGTCCTTCCAGAGACTCGAATACATAATTTCCTCCCGCCAGTTCAATCGAGCGAACCAGGTAATCCTCCGAGCCGCGCACAGTGACCGTACCGTCGGGTTTTACCGAGAAAAACGCTACGGTCCATCCGCCGTCCCGGGAAATATCCAACTGTTCCACCTGTTCGGCCTGTGTCTCAAAAACGCTTTCCGCCTCGGCTTCGCGGCCCGTGAGCAGGCCGTACAGTTTGATCCACTCCAACCTCCCCAGCGGATGCATTTCACTGCTGGAACGGTCTATGAACACCGGTATGCCCAACAGCCCGATCAGCTCCATCACCTGCGGAGTATGAAGTATCATCATGGATTCCACCGCCAAACGGCAATGTTCTTTTATCAGCAGCTCGAAATCCGGATTTGAGTACTTACCCGCAAATAATATATCTCCTCTGTCCATAGCCTTTACCGCGTTTTCCACGTACCAGCCGTCCTTCTGGGTGCCGGAAAGCCGGATGGCGTCCAGCGCACCTATGGAATCGAACAACGCCATAGCGGAGGTGGCGGCAAGGTAAATGTTGTCAAGCGGCTGCTTAAGCACAGTGACGGACGGGTGCAGGCCCGCCGGCGTTTCTCTGCCCTCCGGAACAACGATATAGCTTTCGCTGTCCCCTACGCTTATAAACGCGTAACCGCCCTCGTAATAATCAACACAGAAGCCCCGGGCATACCTGAGCTTCATGCTGCCGGTCCATTTGAGCCCCGCCGGGGCGCCGCCGCCCAGGGCGATATATATCCGGTACTCTATCTCGTGGGGCGCACTCATCGCTACGGTGGTGGCATATACGGTAAACGCGCGGTTCAGGCTCACAGGCACGGTGAAAACTGCGCCTTCGTCCGTCACTTCGGCAGGGCAGTTTGCCTCACCTATCCTGACATTTGTGTAGTTTTTGCTGGAAAACACGAGTTTTGCCTCGGCTTCACCGTCTTTCACGGTGATCTCGGGGCAGGTGATCGTCACCCGGCCCGTGCCTCCTTCAAACACGAATTCCTCGGGAACGTATATTCCGTCCTCAGTCTCGCCGAGCGCCGGATATACGCCCGGGCACATAAGCAAGGCCAGCGTCAGCACAAACGCGAACAGTTTTTTCATACGGCAGCCTCCTCTATATGGCATGGCACCGTCTCTTTTATTCGCTTACGGCGCAAAGCGTTCCGGAAAAGAACGTCACACTGTAAGCCACCTCTGTGGCGGGTTTGATCGCAGTGGAGTCCACCGTGACAGCGATCTTCCGGTCAAACACGGCCACCGGTATGTCAAACGCCGCGCCGCCTTCCGCGGATACAGGCGTATATTTTTCATCGTTCACTATGATGTAGTCGATCTTTGCCGTGGAAAACACTATGTGCGCGGTGCATTCCCCGTTTTTGACCGTTATAACGGCAGGTGACTTAACTGTCGTCCTGCCCTTGCCTTCAAGCACCGCTTCGCATTCATATTTGCCGTCAGACAGCCCCAAAGTTCCGGCTGTGATCAGTTTTTCGGCCGTAAACGCCTCCAGCGGCAGGGAATCCGACCTGAACACCAGTGTTCTGGGGTACCAGGCCTGCTTCCTGTCACTCAGCGCGGCGCAGATGTACGGGCTGTCCAGCGCATCCGCCGGCAGTTCGAAATACAAGCCGATATCGTCTTCATTCAGCGCACACAGCTCGTTTTGAGGTGTCCGGGACGCATCCTGCGCGGTGCCGGGATACATATACGTGTACGCCCTGCTTTTCATATACAGGCGGACGCTCATCCGCCCGTCTTCGACAGTGAGAACGCAGTCCACGATTTTGAACATTGCGGAGGACGAATCCACCTTCACCCGGTATGTACCTTCAATGAGCATGTCTGCCGTTACCGGGAACAGGCCTTCAGTATCCAGCTCGCTCACATCCGTCATCTCCTCCTCGGTGGCAACGGTACCTATCGGCGCGCTTTCAGCGCAACCGCCTATAAGCATCAGCGCCAGCAGCAGGCAGATCACACGTTTCATATGCACTCATCCTCCCGTGTCAGGGTCATATGACCTCGTGCAGGGGCGGCTCAAAGGCCGCCCCTGCGGAACGTTCCCTTATGTGATTATTCAGCGCTTGCGGCAACGGCTTCCAGTGCGTGCTCCACGTAGATCTGCTGGATAGCGGGCACCTGGCCCAGACCTTCCAGCACACACTCCACTTCGTAGCCCGCGGCAGTGAAGACAGACTTCCAGGAATCCTCTTCGTCACCCGCCATGTCGTTGTTGGCGTGGTCGCCGCACACCACCATCATGTCCCTGAGCACCACGCGGGTGTAGCCCTTGTCCTTGATGGCTTCAAGCACTGTGTCGATGGAAGGCTCGGCTTCCACCGTGCCGATGTAGTAGTTCACGGCGCCCTTCGCCGCAAGCACGTCCTGCATCTGGGAGTAGATCTTGTTGTACTCGTGCTCGGTGCCATGCCCCATGTACACAATGGCGGTCTTGCCGTCATCATAGTCCTTGATGATGTCGATCATGATGTCCGCCACACGGTCGAAGTCTTCGTCGGTGGTCAGCAGGGGCTCGGAAACAACGATCTGCTCGAAGGCGTCGGCATAACCCGCCAGCTCCTCAACCAGCTCGTCGTACTCAAAACCGTGCATAAGGTGGGTGGGCTGAACGACCAGGATCTTGACGCCATTGGCAACGGCGCGGTCCAGCGCCTCTTTCATGTTGTCGATGTGGATGCCGTCGCGCCTCTCCACGTGGTCTATTATGATCTGCGCGGTGAACGCGCGCCTTACGGCAAAGTCTTCCACCGCTTTGTCGATGGCTGCTTCGATGCCGCCAATCGTCAGGCGGCGGCTGTCGTTAAAGCTGGTGCCGAAGGATACTACCAGCAGTTCCTTCTCGCCGATCTCATCCTCGTTGCGCACCAGGTCCAGTGCGGCGTCACCCGTCTCGTAGTTCTCTTCATCCTCTTCCTCGGCCCATGCGCAGCCAAGCAGCAGCACGAAAGCCAAAATGATCGCCAGAAGTTTTTTCATGAGTTCCCCTCCAATTCTGTTATTCTATTGCAGTTCTCCCGCGGAGAACACAATATTCATGTTATGCTGCCGGGCATACTCAAGGAGCTCCCTGTTCGCTTCGCCGGCAGTGGACGCGGCCAGCACGGCTTCGCAGGTAAGCATTGAGGTTTCCGCATTCCTGACAGCCTCTCCGGGCACGGCATCGAACCCGGGACAGCTCACTACCGTTTGGGCCAGAGCTGCGGCGACCTCGTACTCCATGTCGTTCTCATAAAGCACGCCCGCCGCGAAGGGTATGCGCTTTTTCTGGAGCTCGCGGTAGTGATTCAAGCCTCTTCCTCCGCCGCCCAGCACGAATACCCTGGGCGCGCCTTCGGGCTTTACCAGCTCCACGCTGCCTCGGCTCACCAGATAACTGCCGCGGGTCAACCCGTACAGCTCCCTGATGTGGTCGTCGGTGAACACCTTTTCGGGTATATCCGGTGCCTCGGCATGGTCTCCTCTGACACACATGATCAGATCCGACACTTTTTCGGCCAGATCTATCTCGTGCAGAGAAAGGATGACCGTTGTATGATTCTCCCTTGCGGTCTTAAGCAGTATATCCAGCAGTTCGATCTTGTTGCGTATATCCAGGAAGGAAGTAGGCTCGTCCAGCACCAGTACCTCCGGCTGCTGGCACAGTGCCCGCGCAAGCAGCACCCGCTGCCTCTGCCCGTCGCTGATCTGGGAAAAATCCCGATCGGAGATGTCATCAGCCCTGACCTGTTCAAGCGTTGCCCGCACGATTGCCTTGTCTTCCGCCGTCAAAGCGCCGAATCGCCCCGTGTAAGGATAGCGCCCCATAGCAGCGACCTCAAAGCACGTCATCATCTCGGGCTGAACCCTCTCGGTAAGCACCACTGCCAGCTTTTTGGCCAGTTCAGCCAGTGGCCACTTTTCCAGTTCCCGGCCCTCTCTGAGCGTTTCCCCTGAAATGGCGGGCAGCTGTCCCGTCACTGTTTTTAGTATGGTGGACTTGCCCGCGCCGTTGGGGCCGATCAGCGCCAGAATTCGTCCCCGTCCCAGGCATATGTCTATGCCGCTGATCAGCGCTTTGCCTCTGTAGCCCACACTGAGCCCGCGGGTCTCGAACACAGCAGAATCAGCCATCTGTGCGCCTCCTCTGCCTGCTTATCATGAGTGCGATCACAACCGGCGCGCCGAAAACCGCCGTGACCGTGCTTATCGCAAGCTCCGACGGCGCAAATGCGGTGCGGGCGATCAGATCACAGCCCATGCAGAACACGCCGCCCAACAGAAACGAGCCGGGGATTATGAGAGAGGGCTTGGATGTGCCGAACAGCAGCTTGGTCATATGGGGCACAGCGACGCCCACAAACGAGATCGGCCCGGACAGCGCCGTCACACAGGCGGACAGCACGCTGCTCAGACCGATCAGCGCCACGCGGAACAGCTTGACGTTAACGCCCATGCTGCGGGCATAGTTCTCCCCCAGCCGATAGGCGGAGATCGGCTTTGACAAAAGAAACGAAAGCGCCAAGGCAACGAAAACTATGGCGGATATCACGTGCAGGTTGGGCCAGGCCACCGCAGAAAAGCTGCCCATTGACCAGTAGTGCAGGTTAGCCACGTTGGCTTCGTCCGCAAAGGTGATAAAGAAATCCGTTACCGCAGTGCAGATACTGCCTATCATGATGCCTATGACCAGCAGCGCCGCCATGCTCCTGACTCGCCGAGCGAACAAAAGCACGAACAGCGTCACCAGCATGGAACCGCCGAATGCCGCTGCCATCACCGCCCAGAAGGGCACACTGGACACATACTTAAGCACATATACCATCATTATGCCCACAAACAGCTTGGCTCCGGAGGAAATCCCCAGCACGTAAGGCCCGGCAATGGGGTTGCGGAAAAACGTCTGCAGCAGAAAGCCGGACACGGACAGCGCCCCGCCCAGCACTGCCGCGGCCAAAAGCCGGGGCAGACGGATCTTCCATATCACGTTGCCTATGGAAGACCCGTCGGACTTGCCGAGCAAAACTATTCTGAATATCTCTTTGGGCGCTATGGACACACTGCCTGTGTTCACGTTGAGCACGAGTATCGCTACGAAAGCGATGCCCAGCAGCGCGAACACCAGTGCAGCCCTGAACGCCGTCAATCGTTTTGTCATGGAAGCTTGAACAGGTAGGTGAACTCGGTCACGGAGGGATCGTCATTGACGAGCATCTTGTTGAAGTCCGCTATCATGGAACCCAAAGTGTGGGAGATCTGGAAGTAATCGGGAGTTGTGAACCACACATTGCCTTCCTTTACAGCTTTGAAGTCCGCAAGGATGGAACTGCGGGCCAGGAACTCCTCCATGGTCGTGGGCTTGCCGCCCATGGACCATATGTAAACGATATAGTCAGCTTCGCCCGCGCCGATATAGAATTCTTCGGCCTCTATCTTCTGTGTTCCGCTCTGGTCGGGAGCCAGTTCGGGCAGAACGTACTCGCCGCCCGCCAGTTCGAGCATCTTGACCATGTAGTCGCCGGCGCGGCGGGTGTACAGGTCTCCCTTGGAAGTGATGTAGAACATGGCCACGGTCTTGCCGGTGGATTCCTCGGGGATGGCGTCTATCAGCGCCTTCTGAGCGTCAAAATGTGCCTGAGCTTCTTCTTCCCTGCCCAAAAGCACGCCGTAGAGCTTGATCCACTCCATACGGCCCAGGGGATGGTTCTCATATGTTGAGCAGTCGCGCATGTAGGGGATGCCGATCTCCTTGAGTTTGTCGGCCACCTCGGGTACGCTGTCCAGCATGGTGGAGAACACGGCAAACGGAGGCTTGTTGGCAGTGAGTACCTCAAAATCGGGGGCCTTGTAGCTGCCGATATAGGCGAGCTTGCCGGCGTCCATGGCCGCCTTCACTTCGTCGATGTACCAGCCGTCGTATTCCTTGGTGGTAGTGGCGATAGAGTCCAGCGCACCGATGGCGTTTATGAGCGACACGGTAGGAGTGGAAGAAATGAGCAGATTGTCAAGCGGCAGCTGCAGTGTGACTATGTCCTCGGGCAGACCTTCGGGGACCTGAGCGCCTTCGGGAATGGTCAGAAAACGCGCGCCGTCGCTGACAGTTATAAGGCTGTAGCCGCCCTCGCAGAAGTCCACGCTGAACTGGTTCGCGTACTCAAGTTCCAGGGAACCGGTAACGGTGAGACCAGCTGTCTCCGCCGTGACGGGCAGGCAGGTCAGAATGAGCGCGATGATAAGAAAAAGCACTGCCGGGAAACGTTTCATTGGAATGCCTCCGTTATGAAATTATATTTTTCCGGGCAAGCTAAAGAAAAATCCCAAATCCGTACGGAATGGGACATACAAACAAAGCACGATACAGGCTCTCAAATGAGCCCCGGCTCTGCGGCTGTCCTTCTCCCCTGCCCAAGAAATCAATGCCTCTGACAGTTCGGGCAGGTCTCCTGGCTTATG
>JAGCIC010000081.1 GCA_017648805.1 Clostridia bacterium | reverse complement strand
TCGCACACGCCCAGCAGTTTAACGCCCCTGTTGAACGTCTTGGTCAGGTTCTCGAGATATATGCCGCTTATGCAGCCGACGCCTATCATAGCCACGTTTACGGTGTTCATGGGTGCCTCCTTAATACATCTTCGCGGTGTTTTCAAAGGGTTCGGTGGTCAGGCCGTTGTCTATGGCGTACTGCTTGCCTTCGCCCGCCCAGATGAGGCCCCGGCGCATGATCTCGTTGGCGGTGGGAGCCTTGTCGAATACGTCGTCGTGATGGCCCAGGCTGGTGTAGAACACCCTGCCGTTGCCCCAGAACTTGGTCCACACCACGGGCATGTCCACGGGCTTGTTGGAGATGTGGTAATAGGGCACCACGGGGAAGCGGGTGGTGGCCAGCACTTCAATGGAAGGATCGATATGCAGGTAGTAGTGTTCGCTCGCGACTTCGAAGTCTTCCAGCCCCTGGATTATGGGGCTTGAGCCTTTGCAGATATTGACGGTGTACTTAACGCCGTCTCCGCCGGGATGGGAGACCCATTGTCCGCCGGTCATGAACTGCCACTGGGTGGACTGGCGGAAGGAGTCGCACATGCCGCCGTGGCAGCCGGCCAGGCCCACGCCCGCGCCCACGGCCTTGCAGATGTTGTCCACCTGTTTGTTGGAGATCTCGCCCATGGTCCAGCAGGCAACTATAAGGTCCAGCTGCATGAGCGCGTCCAGATCCTCAGCGGGGGTGAGGGAGTCGTGTATGGTCACCTCGTAGCCGGCGTCTCTCAGCATTCCGGCGAACCTGGCGCTGGTGAGCTTCGGCTCGTGGCCGTCCCAGCCGCCCTGGAATATCCAAGCTTTTTTCATATGGCGGGTACACTCCTTATTTTAATTATCTCCAATTATACACTATGCGCGGCAAAAATGATAGACGCAAGCGGCGGGATGAACAAGAAAATTTTGCCGGAGCGACGCGGCGTCCGGGCGCAATCTGCGCGCCAAGGCTTGCGGATTCTGTTTTGCGGGTGTATAATACAAACAGTATATTTGTGGAGGAACAGTATGGTCAACTGGACGAATTTCGACGCGCTGAACAGTTATGACGAACTAAAAAGCCTGCCCGTCCCGTCTCTGAGGATCGAGCTTGAAGGCGAAAAGGGATATGCCCGGGTAAAGGAGTATTCCGTGCCGATGGCGGCTGGCTTAAGCTACAATTATGCCGCGAAAAAGGTTAACGACGAAACGCTGGGCGCGCTCAAAGCCCTGGCGAAGGAAGCACAGCTCAAGGAAAAGTTCGAGCTGCTGTACAACGGCGAGATAGTCAACACGGGAGAAAAGCGCCGGGTGCTGCACCAGCTCACCCGCGGCCAGCTGGGACGGGATGTTGTCGCTGACGGTGAGAACAAGCGTGAGTTCTATGTAGCGCAGCTGGAAAAGATACGCGCCTTCTCCGAAAAAGTCCATTCCGGCGAAGTCGTCAACGAGCAGGGCAAGCGCTTTGACACTGTGGTACAAGTGGGCATCGGCGGCAGCGACCTGGGACCCAGGGCGCTGTATATAGCCCTTGAAAACTGGGCGAAGACGGAAAAAACACTGCTTATGAACGCCAAGTTCATATCCAACGTGGACCCGGACGATGCCGCGGCGGTGCTTGCCGGTACGAATCTGTCCACCGCGCTGTTTATAGTAGTCTCCAAAAGCGGAACCACCCTTGAAACGCTCACCAAC
>JAGCIC010000080.1 GCA_017648805.1 Clostridia bacterium | reverse complement strand
TCGGACTCGCGACCTCCACCTTGGCAAGGTGGCGCTCTACCAACTGAGCTACTACCGCATAAAGTGCCGCGGGGCGGAATCGAACCACCGACACGGAGATTTTCAGTCTCCTGCTCTACCGACTGAGCTACCGAGGCACATTACGATCCGGAAGGGGCTCGAACCCTCGACCTCCAGCGTGACAGGCTGGCATTCTAACCAACTGAACTACCGGACCGCGTATGGGAACAACAGGGCTCGAACCTGTGACCCCTTGCTTGTAAGGCAAGTGCTCTCCCAACTGAGCTATGCTCCCGAGGCATCACCTTACGGCGACTTTTGGTATGATATCACCTAAGTGCCTTTTTGTCAATACCCTTTTTCAAAAAAATTTCGCTTGACGAAAACTTACAAAAATGTTTTAATGAAAAAAAGTATTTTGGGAGCGTATGCATGGCTTATTCCCGGGAGGAGACCGCGTGGCTGACCCTGTGGTGCCTAAAAGGCATGACACCGCGCCGTTTCTACAACCTGCTGACCCAGGCAGGCGATCTAAGCGAAATCACCCAAGCTCCGGATGAGTTCAGGCCTCTGTTTGAAGAGGATATGTTCCGCTTGCTCAAACAGGCGCTGGACGCAGGCCCGGATGCCCTGACAGGGAAACTGGCCGATAAAAACATACGCTTCGTCACTCGGATAAGCGAAGCCTATCCCCCGTCGCTGGAAAACATACCCGACCCGCCCGGCGTGCTGTTTATCCAAGGCGACGGCCCCATTGAAGACGAAAAGACCTTCGCCGTGGTAGGCACCCGCCGCGCGAGTTATGACGGCAAAAAGGCCGCTAAGGAGTTCTCTTTCCAGTTGGCGCAGAAGGGCGTGACCGTGGTAAGCGGATTGGCCCGGGGCATCGATACCGAAGCGCACCTGGCTGCACTGGATGCGGGAGGCCGCACGATAGCGGTGCTGGGCAACGGGCTTGACACGGTTTACCCGCCCGAGAACGCCGAGCTTGCCCGGCGTATAGTGCAGTCCGGCGGGCTGCTGATCAGCGAGATGCCTCCCGGTGAAAGGCCCTCCAGGTACTCCTTTCCCGCCCGCAACCGCATAATCGCGGGCCTGAGCGCAGGCGCGCTGATCGTGGAAGGAGACATGGCTTCCGGCGCTATGATAACCGCTTCCTTCGCCCTGGAGTTTTCAAGGGAAGTGTTCGCCGTACCGGGTTCCATATACCAGAGCCTCGCGGAAGGTCCCAATCACCTGATCCAGAACGGCGCAGGCGCGGCGCTCTCCCCCTGGGACATACTCGAAGCCATGGGCTGGGGCGCGCGTCCCGCAAAAAAGCGCAGAAAGCAGACCCTGCCGGATATGGACGCCGAGGAAAAGCTCATATACGACCAGCTTAAAATAGAAGCAAAAAGTTTCGAAGAGCTCACTCATTTAACAGGATTTTCCCCCGCGCAGCTGAATTCCCGCTTGACAACCATGCAGCTTAGGTCAATAATAATAAAGCTGCCGGGCAATCTGTACCGTCCGGCGTAAGATGGAGGTAAGGTTTTGAGCAATTATACTCTCGTGATAGTCGAGTCTCCCGCCAAAGCGCACACTATCGGCAGATACCTGGGCAAAAACTACCGGGTCATCGCCTCCCAGGGGCATGTACGGGATCTACCCAAGAGCCAGCTGGGCGTGGAAGTTGAAAATAACTTTGAGCCGAAATACATAACCATCCGCGGCCGGGGCGACCTGATCGCGGACAATCGCCGTGAAGCCAAGGGCGCCAAAAAGATACTGCTCGCCACCGACCCTGACCGGGAAGGAGAGGCCATTTCCTGGCACCTGTGTACCCTTTTGGGGCTCGACCCCGCTTCCCCCTGCCGGGTGGAGTTCAACGAGATCACCAAAAAGGCCGTAAAGGCCGCCCTGAGCGCGCCCAGGAGCATAAACCTGGAACTGGTGGACGCCCAGCAGGCCCGGCGCGTACTGGACAGGCTGGTAGGCTACAAGATCAGCCCCATCCTCTGGGCAAAAGTGAAAAAGGGCCTGTCCGCCGGACGCGTGCAGAGCGTGGCCACCCGGCTGGTAGTCGAGCGCGAAGAGGAGATCGACGCCTTCGTGCCTGAGGAGTACTGGCTGATAGACGCCGCCTTCCAAAGCGGCAAGACCCGCTTTGACGCCCAGTTCTGGGGCTTGAACGGCGAGAAAAAAGATCTGAAGACCCGGCAGGAAGCCGAGCAGGTCGTGTCCCTGGTCGACTCAAAACCGTTCACCGTCTCCGATATAAAAACTTCCACCAGGTACAAGTCCCCTTCCGCGCCGTTCACCACCGCTTCTTTGCAGCAGGATGCCAGCCGGAAGCTGAATTTCACCGCTTCCAAGACGATGCAGATCGCCCAGCAGCTTTATGAAGGCGTGGAGATCAAGGGCGAAGGCGCGATAGGTCTGGTGACCTACATCCGCACCGACTCCACCCGTATCTCCGACGAGGCCATAGCCCAGGTCAGGAGCTACATCTCCGAAAACTACCCGTCCGAATACCTGCCCGACACGCCCAACGTGTACAGGGCGCGCCAGGGTGCCCAGGACGCCCACGAAGCGATCCGTCCCAGCGTTCTGGAATTGAGCCCCGACGCGATAAAGGCGTCCCTGACGAGCGACCAGTACAAGCTGTACCGGCTTATATAC
>JAGCIC010000079.1 GCA_017648805.1 Clostridia bacterium | reverse complement strand
GGGAGAGCAGCTTGTTCAGGAAGGCTTCGCTCTTTTCCACACGCACTTCGTAGGTCAGCTCGATGCCGTTGCCGGTCACGGTCTTGCTCTTGAGCTGCTGATAGCGCACCCTCGTGAGCAGCTTCTGGGCGTTCGCCTCGCCTTCGGAGTCAGCCCGCACCACAAGCAGGTAGCTGTCTTCGCCCTTGTTCATGATCACGCTGCGCAGCACGAAGATCACCACCGCGATGCCCACCACGGCGATAGCGGACAGAAGGAACTGGCCGGCGCCCATCAGGATGCCCATGGTGAGGGCCCAGAACATGTAGGCGGTATCCAGCGGGTCCTTGACCGCCGTGCGGAAACGGACGATGGACAGCGCGCCCACCATGCCCATGGACAGCGCCACGTTGTTGCGTATGCACAGCACGACCGGCGCGGTGATAGTGGTCATCAGGATCAGGCTCAGGGCGAAGTTCTGGGAGAACATCACGCCGCGGAAGGTCTTCTTGTATACCCAGTAGATGAACAGGCCAACGGCGAAGGCCATCAGCAGCGTAAAGATCACCAGCGCGATAGAGTTGGTGCCGATGGACTGATTCTGAAAGATTTCCTGGAAGATTTTGCTGTTTTTCACGAGGTCGGTCCCCTTTCGATTGGTATTAAAGTGTTTATGTTAAGCCTCGCGGCCAAATCGTCATGCGAGAGGTTCAAAGCGGCGGCACAGAACGTACTTGGAGATGGCGCAGTATTCTACCGGCGTATCATACAGAAGCGCCGCCACGAAGTCCGGCAGATACCGGTCGTATTTGACTTCCAGTATCTCGCGCCCGTCGTCCAGGGGGCTCAGCGTGAGCAGGCGGCTGCTGTACAGGTCGGTGCTGCCGGGGCAGGTGGCAAGCTGCTTGTCGAAGGTCACGCGCACGTTTTCCACTCGGCCCACGAAGGCTTCACGGGTATAGTCCACGATGGTCTTCGCCCGCAGCAGATGGTTGCGCATCTCGGCGTACATGTCCAGAAGCAGCGGGTCGTCATACTTGAGCAGCGGGGCGGGGTTGCCTTCGATCAGGTGTTCGGCCAGCCTCCGGCTGATGCGGCAGGCGGACTTCTGGATGAGGTTGCCTTCTTTCCGCTTGCGCTCCAGGTACGTCATGTCTTCCTTCAGGCTGTAGATGCGTATGCGGTACTTGTCGCGGTGGGCGACGCCGTCCATCTTATCGTAGTAGGCGCTGTTGAAAGCGTCGTCAAAGTACAGGGAGCGGATAAAGTAGTTTCCGTTTTTGTCGGCGTGACTGTCCCTCGCAAGCACACGGCTTAAGCGGGAGCGCAGCACGGCCATGTCCTTGGGGTTGATCCAGTATTTCTTTTCGTGCCTTTCCGGAAGGCGGGTGATCTTTTCTTCCATGCGGCCTCCCTTAATAGTACGAATAGCTCTTGCCCTTGTCGTCGATCAGGTCTACGCTGCGGGCGATCTCGCCGAAATAATGCTCGAACTCGGTCTTGCCCAGGGCGTTATAGAAGAAGTACAGCAGGCGGCCCGGCCGGTTCTTGGCGTAATTGACGAATTTCTTGAGGTGGTTGTTGTATTCCGTGCTTGAAACGCCCCAGCGGCTCAAGTGCTGACTAAGCTCCGGCTCCAGCTCGTTGTAGCGG
>JAGCIC010000078.1 GCA_017648805.1 Clostridia bacterium | reverse complement strand
TGTAGTGGTCGCCGCCCAGGAACAGCTGGGTAACGTTCCTGAAAGGTTTGTTCTCCGCGATCTCCTTCGGAGAAAGGTGGCAGTGGTAGTCGATGATCGGCATTTTCTCGGCATATTCGTGGTACAGCGTGCGGGCTGTAGGGGTGGAAAGCAGGAAATCCTCGTCCATGAACTGTTTCATTAAAGCTCCTGAGCCGCTGCGGCAGACGGCATGAAACGGGCGAAGCCGCGTAGTTTCCGCCCAAAATCCTATAATAAATGATAACTAAAATGCAGAGGTTTGTCAAGCGGGAGCGGAAAGGCATAAAACACGCAAGCCGCCCATATTGAGGACGGCCTGCGGTTTTCGGTATAGTTGATGTTAGCCATTTCGGGCTATGGAGTTGTTCAGGAAACCCAGCACATCGTGCCACCACGGATACAGCGTTTCGTCGGCGCTGCGGTAGATCTCGTGCCTTGCGCCGGCGACTTTCACGAGTTTCCCGCGCTTTACGCGGGCGATAAACTGTTCCTGGGCAAGAGGTTTGACTTCCCAGTCGTTTTCCGCCTGCCATATACAGACCGGGCAGGCAATCTTTTCCGGCATGCCCTTTTTTAGCAGCTTTCCGGTCACGCCCATGGCTTCCTTAGTCCATGAATATGTTGGCCCGTTGTTGGAAAAGCAGGGACGGGAATACTTCTTATCGTCCCACCAGTCGAAGCGGGCGCGGCTGGTGCAGCAGCTGGTCTCAAAGTTCTCGTGCCCGGAATAGGGTTTGGAGATGAATATGCGCCGCCTGGCTTTGCCGACCATACATGCTGCAGCGCCCATAAAGCGGATCACCAACACGGGCAATCCTCCCGTGCGCGGAGCGATCATGGGAGAGCACAGCGCGATGGCGGAGAACGTCTTCGGGTGGTTTTCCGCATACAGGCAGGCCACCGCCCCGCCCATGGAGTGGGCGAACACGCAGTACGGCGCGGGCATGGCGTTCAGGCACTTCCCGACTATGGCGTCCAGGTCGTCCACATAATCGATAAAGCGGCGTACGTGGGTCAGGGACATGTCGTTTATGGCCGGGTCTCTGAAGCTTTCACCGTGCCCGCGCTGGTCGTAGGCGAGCACGGAAAAGCCGTTATTAAGCAGGGAATAGATGATCTCGGAAAACTTATTCGCCGCTTCGGTAAAGCCGTGCAGCACCAGGCAGGTGCCCTTTGGCTTGTCCGCGTCGTAACGGTATACGTTAAGCTGCGCACCGTCTTTTCCGGATACGGTCAGGCGGGTCTCCCTTTTCGCCAGACAGGGGAGCACGGTTTCGCTCATGCCCGGGGCGAAATCCTCTTCCGAAAGCAGATGATCGGGATTGATAGTATTCATTACTTGTTTCCTATGATCCTGGCGTAGACTTTGGTTTCGTTGTACTTAAGGAAGATGGCTCCGCCGACAAGGCACACCGCGCCGGAGATGATGGCGATCAGCCGGTAGCCGAAGCCGTTTTCCCATTTGAATCCAACGATACTGGACACGATGATCAGCGCCAGCGCCTGGCCCATCTTCATTGCGAAGGTTCGGGCGGCGTAGAACATGCCCGCGCGCTCCTCGCCGGTGTCCAGCGCGTCGCACTCTGCGATGTCAGCCACAACAGCCTGAGGCAGTATGCCGAATATAGCCATGGCGGGTGCGGCCAGCACACACAGGATAATGCCCTGGATGACAGGGTTGATGCTCATAAGCCCCATGCATGCGGTGTATGCGAAAGCCACTACGAAAATACAGAAGGCCACGAGTATGAGTTTCCGCTTGCCGAATCTCGGGGTCAGCTTGCTGACCAGGGGGTAGAACAGCACGCTCAGCGCGGTCATAAGCACGAAAAACAGTGTGCTCATGCCGTCGTCCAGCTTGAGCAGGCCGGTCACGAAGTAAAGCATGGCGGTCTGGAACATTGTGATGCCCAGGAAGTAGATTATGTCGCTGGCCACAAAGATCCTGAAGTCATTGTTGCGGAATGTGGCCTTAAGGCTCTTGAAAGCGGTGGACTGGGCGGGCTGTGCGGTCACGTATTCTTTTTCATTTATGGTGAACACGGGCACGAACAGGCAGGCTACGCCGATCACGCTCAGCGCGGAAAAGATGATCCTGACGGCGGTATAGTGTTCCACACCCGCGCCTTCCATAAAGCCCCAGAGCATGGGCGCCGTATAGGCAATGGCCATACCGGCGATGAATGTGAAGGAAATGGTGGTGGAAATGCTCATGCGGGTCTTCTGGTCGGTGCCCAGTTCGGGTATCAGCGCGTTAAAAGGCGTGCAGTACATTGTCATGAACAGATAGAAGCCTGTGAGCATCACGAACAGGAACACGGCGTTTATCCAGCTGCTGCCGGATACGGGAGACCAGAAAGTGAGTATGGTGAAAATGCCGAAAGGAATGGCGGCAGCTTTCATGAACGGGATACGGCGGCCCTTGGGGTTTTTGCTGCGGTCGGACAGGGAAGCAATCCAGGGGTCGGTCACGGCGTCGAACACGCGTCCGAAGCCGGTGATCAGCGCAAGTATGCTTATAATACCGAAAATCACGGGCCCGGTCTCGAAAAACGGGTTTTCGGCGAGGCCGGTGGATTTGTCGGGCACATAGAAGTTGACAAGATAGTTGCTGATCAGGGCGCTTAACAGCGACCAGCCGAACTGGCCGATGGCAAAACACCAGACCTTGCCGCGGGTTAGTTTCTTGGGCAGAGCCATGAGGGATCATCCTTTCCAAAAATTTTTAACCTCCATTATAACATAAGCCGTCCCAAAACTCAATACCGAGGCAAATCCCTCTTTTT
>JAGCIC010000077.1 GCA_017648805.1 Clostridia bacterium | reverse complement strand
GCTATTAACTGCTATTATCCGCAACATTAAAGAAGATATATTGGCACCTCTGTTATTCGTCAAAGAAATACTGAACACTATTCTCTCCTTGCTATCAAAAATGCTTCGACTAAAGAAACCATTTATATGGTACAACAATGTAATTATTATTATAGTCGCTTTGTTCTACATACTCATTTTCATTGCAGAAATCGTCGCATTCAACAGAATCAACGGATTTAGTGCAAATGACTGGTTGAATTTGCTAAAAAATGGATATAATAAGGTTTATAATCTAATTACGAGCTTATAAATAATATATTATCCTTCCTTATTTCCAGAAACAAAAGAACGCCTTGCGTTCCTTCATAAAGTCCGTGATCTTCTGTTTCGTGCGTTTGGAAGACGCGGGGTCGTTGGCGTATATGCATGTACCGTCGTGCTTCCACACGCAGATGTAGTGGCCGCCCTTGGTCCAGTAGCCCTTCCCCATGCTCGCCACGGCGAGACCGCCCGTATCCAGGCAGGAAAAGAGCTCCTCCCCGCTGCCCGTTTTAAGGTATCTGCCGAAGGGATACGCCTGCGAAACGTGTTTGAAAAACGACCAGGCGGTCCCGCTCGAATGGGTTCGGTCGCCCCAGACCAGCGCCCTGTCCGCAAGTACGGGCGGAGTGACCGAGCCGTCGACCAGCGCCGCCGCAACGTCCGCCATGGCGGTGGGCCCGCAGCCGGAAGACTTCATCGTCTGCGTTTTGTCCCCGTGGGAAGAGTACATCTTCCCCGCCCAGCGGGGATCGTACTGCTTGTAGTCCGGGGGCCGGACCTGCGGCAAGACCGGTTTGGCCGCCGTCTCCTCGCCGAGCAGTGCTGCCCCACGTGAGCGGACCGGCTATGCCGTCCGCCTCAAGGCCGTTGTCCGCCTGGTATTTCTTAACCGCCGAAAGCGTGTTTTTGCCGAATATCCCGTCCGTTTTTCCGCACTCGTACCCCAATGTGTTCAGTATCTCCTGCAGCAGCCTGACCGCGTCGCCCCTGCTGCCTTTACGAATGGTTTCCATGATCGTCTCCTTTGCATACCGTGTTTTTATGTTTTGTGTGTCCCTCGCCGGGTGAGCTTTTTTTCATTTGCCGCTATTGACAGCAGCCCGCAAGGGGAGTAAACTTATACTTTGCTAAAAAATAACAATCCAAGGGAGGGGTGCGCTCTCGTTTTGCCGGCCGAGAACCGACAGATATCCGGTTTCCCCCGCAACAGATTTCTTAAAAGAAAAGAGGTCTCCCAATGAAGAAGAAAACACTTATCGCCGTGATACTGGTCATCGCCGCAGAGCTTGTGAGCATGCTGGGCAGCTATTTCGTGCAGACCAGCGGCTTGAGCGTGAAGCAGGAAGTAGTCACCTGCTCAATGAACGAGCTGGTGGCAATGATCAACAATAACAATGCCAAGTACGGCAAGGACCTGGGTCCCACCCTGTCCAAGGGCAGTGACGGCCAGATCAGCCTGGCGGTATACACTCCCAAAAACGCCACCGTTGACAATCCCGCGCCCTGCATCGTGTGCGCCCACGGCTGGAACAACTCCAAGGAAATGCAGCTGATGAACTTCGTTGAGCTGTCCCGCCGCGGCTTCGTGGTGGTAGCCGTCGACCTGGCGGGCCACGGCCGCAGTGACGTGTCCCTGCAGGACGAGACCGGCTGGGGCAAGGGCAACACCGAGTGCGTGGCTGCCGCTATCGAATACGCCATGAGCCTGGGCTGCGTGGACGAGGAGCAGGTGGGCGCAGTTGGCCACAGCGCGGGCGACCTTGCCATAGGCTACGCCATTCAGATGATGAACGTGGAAGGCTCCAAGAAGCACATAGATGCCTACTGTTGCTCCGCCGGCGCTCTGTCCGCGTTCCTGCTGTCCATGCAGCTGCCCGACAAGAGCGGCCTGCTTTTGGGCGTGCCGATGGGCGAATACGAGGAGATGGGCAGTTTCGGCTTCGACATGCAGACCATCATATTCAACGGCTTCGCTCCCGGCCAGCTGGAGCCCGGCGCCCCCGCGCCCCTGGGCGAGTACTATAACGGCGAAGGTAAGATCGAAACGCCCGCGCCCGGCGAAAAGCTGAGCACGGACACCGCCGTGATCCTTTACCTGCCCAAGGTGACCCATCCCAGCGCCGTCATTTCCAACGAGGTCGGTTCCATAACCGTAGACTTCTTCTACGCCGCCTTCGGCGTGCCCGCGGGCGCCAAGTACATCGCCTCCTCCTCGATGGTGTGGGGCTGGGGCGCTTTTTTCCAGACGCTGGGCCTGCTGGGCTTCTTTGCCTCCATATTCGTGTTCGGCGCGGCGCTGCTGAAGACCAAGGCCTTCAGTTCCCTGCTGCACAAGGCGCCCGAGGGCAATGAGCTGCCCAGGCTCAAGAGCTTTAAGGAGATCATCCCCCTTATAATCACCTTCGTGCCCCTGTGCATACTGGCGTACGTGATGTACTTCCCCTGCTTTAACCGGGGCGACGCCCTTATAAGCGAGAACATAATCACGCCCGTAGTGAGCGGCCTGGCCTGGTACACCATGGCCAGCGGCCTGGTGGCCTTTGGGCTGATATTCGTGAACTGGTTCGTAAAGAAGCTGTGCTATTGCAAGGACGGCATAGAGGTGCAAAGCGCCTTCGCCACCGGCAGGATAAGCGGTTTCGGCGAGTTTATGAAGACGGTAGGCTTCTGCGCCCTGCTGGTGCTTCTGGTCTACATTCCCCAGATCGTCGCCTTCCACGTGTTCGACGTGAACTTCGGCATCTCCGTGTACGCGGTGGGCGTGCCCAGGCTGATCTGGCTGCCCGAGGTGCTCACCAAATACCTGCCCTTCTGGCTGTTGTTCCTGATCCCCAACGCAATGCTCAACAACCGCGCCCGCTTCCGCGACGTGCCTGAGTGGGTAACCACCCTGTTCGTGACGCTGGCGAACCTGCTGCCCATACTTATCCTGACCATAGTCAACTACGCTCACCTGTTTAAGACGGGCAACGTGCTCTACACCAGCGGCGATCCTTCCATATTCGCGTGGAACATCTTCGCGCCCATGATCCTGATCGGCATCGCCAACCGCTTCTTCTATAAGAAGACAGGCAACATCTGGATCGGCGCCATAACCAACGCCACCGTCATGACCCTGATGGCCACCACCATCACCCGTCACATCAGCGACATCGCGTTCTTCATGTAAGCACGTAAGGCGGGCTCGTACGGACTGCCGCGGCTGTTCTGCCGCGGCAGTCTTTTTGCCTTTTGTCTGCCGGCGCGGCTGACAGGTGCCCGGTTCAGACCGTGTACGACCCCATACAGTACACCCAGAACCCGGACGACGTCTGTCCGCCCGTCTGGTTCCTGAGCCGTATGAGCCCGCTTGCGGTGACCCCCATGTACCCGCCCGGCGTCTGGCTGTAGCTCGCCGCGAAGGTCTCCTGGCTCGGGCGGAACTCTTCGGGTATCGCCGAAGACACCGCCACCCAGGTGGAGGCGCTGATCGTCTGTTTGGATGTGACGCCCAGGTACAGATGCACGGTGCTGCCTATTCTCCGGGCGTGGAAGCGGCCGTCGCGGATGCTGATCTTGGAGGTATCCGCGTATCCGGACAGGTCAACCCAGCCCGTGTCGTACTTTTTTCCGCCCAGTTTGCTTATACCCGCCAGCTCCGCGGGATACGCCACCTGGAACAGGGGCTGTGCCAGGGTGCCCGTGGAGCGCATGCCCACCGCAACTCCCGTGTTTTCAATGTTGAATATCGCGCCCGCCCGGGGTATCACGATGCCGTCGTATACCGAGGAAGCAAAGCCGTCCGAGAGCGTCAGCGTGACCGCCCAGTCGCTTTGCGCGGAGAGCCGCGCGTCAAACACGCCCCGGTCCCTGTCAAGGCTTATCGCGCATCCGTCCGCGCCGGTTATGAGCGTGCGGGTGAAGGTATCCGTGCCGTCGGTGGCGGACATGGTGAGTGTCCAGGCGTTTTGGCCGTTCACGGGACTCACGCCGCCCGAAAGGCTCACGTGGATGTCCGTGCCCCCGTCGTCGGGGTAATACACGGGGTTTCCGCCCGTGTCCACGCCCGAAGAGTACCTTTCCGGCTCTATGCCGCTTAAAAACGGCGGGCTCCAGGAGGTGACCGGAAGCGTGCCCGAAAGGGTGCCCGTCATGCCGTAGCTGTCCGTGACCGTGAGCGTCCACGGCACCGCCCCGTCCGAAGTCACCGTGCCTATGTCTATGAAATTGCCCGCCGCGCCGTACGCGCTCCCGCCGAAAAGCAGGCTCATCGCCGCGACGGAGTTGTTTTGGTCTGCCCCCGTATCAAGGGTGACCGAAGGCAAAGCGGTGAGCGAGGAACGGTTCTGCACGTACACGCCGTAAGCGGCGTATATCCCCGCCGTGTCCGTGAAATCCAGGGAAAGCGCGGGCTCAAGCCGTTCCCTCACCAGCCTGAGCACTGTGGAAACGGGCCCCGCCGAAGCCGAAGTGCCGTCCGCGTAGGATATGAGTATGCAAATATCGGCTGAGGCGCCCACCCGCTCCGTCCAGAGGGAAGCGTCCGTTTCGGGCAGGGTGAAGGAAAACGTATTGTCCCACGCGCCGCCCGCGGAAGCGGTCATGTCCGCCGTTACGCTCCCGCCGCCACCCGCGCTGCCCGAGACCGAAAACGTCACGCCCGCCACCGCGCGTTTCGCTGTAAAGCTGATCCTGACGGGCATGGACTCCCCCTGCGCCAGGCTGTCCGCGTCCAGGCCGTAGCAGATCTCGGTGCCGTCCGGCGCCGCAGTGCAGCCGTGTATCCTGCTGCCGGGAGTGTATTCGGCGGCGAGGAGCAGGTTTTTCCATGTGCAGGTGGCGTAATGAGTGCCGCTGCTCCCCGTTCCGCCCGCCGCGCGGAAGTAAAACTTGATCCTGAAGGACGTGTCCCCCGCCCTGAGCCGCGCAAGTATCGCCGCGTCGGTAACGTTTTTGCCCGTGTCCGCGAATTGGAGCGTACGGGAACCGCCGGACTGGGTCTGGGTCACGTCGTATGCCAGATGCGCCGAAACGAAGGAAACGCCGCTTAAGGAAGACGGCACCGTCACGGTCACGGTGTCGTCCGATATAACGTCCGGCGCGGAGTAAGTGTAGGTGTCGTACACCCGCTGCAGCCCGCCCGCGTATTCCACGTGCTCGTGAGCCGTGCCGTTCCACGCGGACGTGCTGACGGCGGTATTTTTAGACAATGTAATGTTGATTTGCATACTGTTTATCCTTTCTGTGATCTGCGGCGGGGAGCTGTCGTCTGTTAGCTTTTAGTTTTTAGCTGTGAGCTTTTAGAGCGCCTGCGGCGCGGGAACGAAACGGATAGACGGTAAGTATATGCTTTCGTGCGTCATTGCAAGCGGTCGAAGACCGCGTGGCAATCCGTATAAGCCTTCCCCTTCAGGGGGAGGTGTCAGCCTATGGCTGACGGAGGAGGTCGCTCCTGTTCTTCTTCCCTTATACCGCACTTGCCTGCGAAGTTCGGCATGCCTCGGGCATTCGCATAAAAAACCACGGGAAACATCAGTTTTCCGTGGTTCCGTTGATGAGATAATTTCCCTGCGCTTTTTGCGCTCGGAAAATCCGCAGATTTTCAGCAAAAAGCGTTCCCTGTTTCCGCCGCGTTTTTTTCAAAAACGGGGCGGAAATCCCGTTCCTTAATCGTTTCGGGCGTTTACCAAACGCCCGAAACGATTACCCTGATTAAAATGCATCTTGGATACATTTTAATCGAGAGCTTGCCACGCCCATCCCCGTGTGGACGTGCGTTTCGCCCTGATGTCTCCCAGCGTTATCTGCTCCACGCCCAGCCCGTTTCCCGCAAAGGACGCCAGGTGGCCCGCGGCGCCCTCTCGGTCTATGTGGAAGCCCGTGTCGTTTACCAGAGTGGAGTACACGCTGCCGCTCTGCCTCTGCCGCATGCCCTCCGCCGAAAACGTGATATAGCGGCTCACGGTATCCAGCCGCCCGGTGTTTTCGTCCAGAGTGGCCTGCTGGGCGTCCAGGGCGAGCTTAAGGTACTGGTTCGCTGTGATGTCCGCGGTGTTCAGCCGGTCTATGAACGCCTCCCGGGCGTACAGGCTGTCCACGTCTATCCGGGCCGCGTCAAGGCGGTTTATCAGCACGTACACGCCCTTTATCGTGGACGCGGACAGGTCGCCCGCGGC
>JAGCIC010000076.1 GCA_017648805.1 Clostridia bacterium | reverse complement strand
TCCGCCTTCGCACACCAGGCGTATGCCGCTTTGTGCGTCGCGCGTCTTGGTCACGATGGTCAGCTTGCTAACCGCGGCTATGGAAGGCAGTGCCTCACCGCGAAAGCCCATCGTTGCCACGCTCGGCAGCTCGTCCGCGTTGGTAAGCTTGCTTGTGGCATGAGACTGGAGCGCCAGTTTTACTTCTCCCGCGTTTATACCGCAGCCGTTGTCGCTGACCCTTATCAGCTCGCTTCCGCCTTCCCTTATCTCCACGTTTATACTGGTCGCTCCCGCGTCAATGGAGTTCTCGACAATTTCCTTGACAACGGAATAAGGCCGTTCCACGACCTCGCCCGCTGTGATTTTTTCTATCGTGTCCCTGTCCAGCAGCCGTATAGCCATCTACAGCCTCCGCGCTTTTTCGCTTAGGGTATACAAGGTGTTGAGCGCATCTATGGGAGACATGCTCATCACATCCATCGCCTTTATCTCGTCCACCAGTTCGACCGGCCCCAGATTGTCCAGGGACAGCTGCATATCCGCCCCGCGTTTCCTGGAGATAATCTTTTCGCCCAGCGAGCCGTTGATCTCGTCGTCCACTTCCAGCCTCGCCATTATCTGGCGCGCCCGGGCCACGATGCCTTTGGGCAGTCCCGCCAGCTTCGCAACGGCAATCCCGTAGCTCTTGTCTTCGCCGCCGGGCACCACCTTGCGCAGGAAGATGACATCCTCTCCCCTCTCCGTAGCGGTGACGCGGTAATTGACCACACCTTCCAGTTTGCCTTCCAGCACGCTCAGCTCGTGATAGTGAGTGGCGAACAGTGTCCTGGCCATGCATTTTTCTCCGGCCAGATATTCCACAGACGCCCAGGCGATGCTCAGTCCGTCGAACGTGGAAGTGCCTCTGCCCACTTCGTCCAATATTACCAGCGAGCGTGAGGTCGCGTGCTTGAGTATAACGCTCATCTCCTCCATCTCCACCATAAATGTTGAGCGGCCCCCGTACAGATCGTCGTTGGCACCGATGCGGGTGAAGATCCTGTCCGTAATGGAAATATCCGCGCTGTCTGCGGGCACGAAGGAGCCCATCTGCGCCAGAAGCACGATCAGCGCGTTCTGTCGCATGAAAGTGGATTTGCCTGCCATGTTGGGACCCGTGATGATCATCACGCGGCCTTCGGCGTTCAGCGTAAGGTCGTTGGGCACATATTCACCGCGCCCCATTGCACATTCCACCACGGGATGGCGGCCGTTTTTGATCTCGTACCTGCCCTCACGGTTCAGCGTCGGACGCGAGTAGCCTCCCGCCAGCGCGCACTTTGCCAGCGACTGCAGGCAGTCTATGGTCTTAAGAGCGTTCGCGGTGGCCCTGATGCGTTCAAGGCGCCCCTTAAGCTCCTCCCTCACCGCCAAAAACAGCTCGTATTCCAGCTTCACGGAATTGTCCTGGGCGCCCAGTATGGTGTTTTCCAGATCCTTCAGTTCCTGGGTGGTGAAGCGTTCGCAGTTGGCCAGAGTCTGCTTTCTGACGTAGCGCATCGGCACCAGGTCATAAAAGCTCCTGGTGACCTCTATATAGTACCCGAACAGCCGGTTGTAGGCGATCTTCAGGTTCTTGATGCCCGTCTCTTCCCTCTCCCGCTGTTCCAGACGGGCGATCCAGTTCTTGCCGTCCAGGGAGGCTTCCCTGTACTCATCCAGTTTGGGATTGAAGCCCTTTTTGAATATGCCGCCGTCCTTTATCAGCACCGGCGCGTCTTCGCTTATGGCGTTCTGTATCAGCCGGGAAATATCCTCGATAGGATCAAGGTCGCCCGCGGCTTCTCCCAGCAGGCCGCCCGCCTGCGAGAGCAGTTGTTTGATGCCCGGCACGCTTAGGAGCGTGGAAGCCAGGCTCAGGCAGTCACGGGGATTGACGTTGGAGATCGCGATGCGGCTTAGCAGCCTTTCTATATCCGTAACGGCTTTGAACGCATCCCGCAAGTCCTCAAGCAGGATAGGGTTCTGAGTCAGGTATTCCACCGCGTCCAGCCTGTGGTTTATCTCATCCTCGTCGAGCAGGGGCTGCTCGGTCCAGCTTTTAAGCAGCCGCGCTCCCATGGCGCTCATGGTTTTGTCTATGACTCCCAGCAGCGAACCCTTGCGGGTGCCGCCGCGGGCGGTCTTGACCAGCTCCAGGTTGGTGATCGCGCTCTGGTCCAGCACCATGTACCTGCTTATGCGGTATTCGCCTATGTCGCTTATATGCGTCAGCGCGGTCTTCTGGGTCTCATTAAGGTAATTAAGCAGCATGCCCGCCGCGTTTATTACTGTTTTGGGCAGATTTCCCGCCTTTTCGACCCCGAATTGCGCCCTGACAAGTTTGCCGTACGCTGCCTGCGCGCCTTCTTTGGCTTCCTCGGGAGTAAACGCGATCTCCTGACGCCTGCAGATCTCCCTGATCAGATCGTTATCCTGCGCGATAAGCTCCCTTGGGGATATGCGCGCAGCTTCGTCGGCCAGCGTAGTCTCCCACTGCTTAAGCTCCCCGGCAAAAAACTCACCTGTGGATACATCGCAATAAGCTATTGCGGCATCCTTGCCCTTTGTATGCACCGCCAGCAGGTAATTGGGCTCCCTGTCCGTCAGCATGTCCGGAGAGGTAAGCGTCCCTGCGGTGATTATGCGGGTGACGTCTCTTTCCACCAGCCCCTTGGATTCGGCAGGATCGGTCAGCTGGTCACAAATGGCCACCTTGTAGCCCTTTTCGATCAGTCTTGCCACGTACACGTCCACCGCGTGATAGGGCACGCCGCACATGGGCGCGCGCTCGGAAAGACCGCAGTCCTTGCCCGTAAGGGTAAGCTCCAGCTCCCGTGACACTTTTACGGCGTCGTCAAAGAACATCTCGTAAAAGTCTCCCACGCGGAACATAAGTATCTCGTTTTCGTGCTTCTGCTTTATGTCGAGGTACTGCCTCATCATGGAGCTGAGCGCCATATCTTCACCTTTGATCCTTTAGTTCACCTTGGCGGAGCAGCCCTTGCAAGTAGAGCAGGAACCGGTGCACTCTCCGTCTTCATCGCTGATCTCGCCCGTAATAATGAGCTGCAGCACCTTGTTTATATCGTTTATGAGCCCGGAAAACCTGTCCCTTGCGGCATGCAGGTTCACCAGGTCCTCGATCCGGGCCATTTCCTTGGTGCATTTGTCTATTTCGTCCGTCAGGCGCTGCACCTCGCCCCAGTCTTTGCTGTTTTCGGACATTATCTCTTCCATCCGCTTTTTGGCTTCCAGATATCTGCCCACGGTGTCCGCGGCTTCTTTGTTGCCGAACGCCTTGTCTTCCGCCGCCTTCACGGCTTTATACTCATCGCTCTCAAGCAGCGCTTCCGCGAGCTCCCGCGTCTTTTTGAAAACTTCTTTCATTTATGCCTCCAGCTCGCCTTTCAGTGTGTTTTTGCCGGCGTCCGTTATCTTCACGTTCACTGTTTTGCCTATAAGTTCCCTGCCGCCCGGGAAGTTCACCATAAGTCCCCGCGGCGTCTTGCCGCCCACGGTGCTTTCGCTCCTTAGCGACACACTCTCCACAAGCACGGGGAACGTCCTGCCGATCTGTTCCCTGAGCATGCGGGCGGTTATTCCCAGCTGAAGCGCGATAAGCTCTTCAAGCCACTCGGTCTTCTCCTCCATCGGTACGGGATCCGGGTATTCCGCGGCTTTGGTGCCTGCCCTCGGCGAATATATAAACGTATACGCCGAATCGAACCGCGCTTGTTCTACCGCTCTTAACGTGCCCTCAAACTGAGCACGGGTCTCCCCCGGGAAGCCCGCGATGATGTCCGTCGTAAGGCCGATCTCGGGGCACGCTTCTCTCACGCGCCTCACTTTGTCCATGTATGCGTCTATTGTGTAATGACGGTTCATGCGTTTAAGCACTTCGTCGTCGCCCGCCTGCATGGGAAGATGCAGCTGAGGGCACAGGTGCTTAAGGCTGCCGAAGCAGGAGATGAGTTCGTCGGTAATGTCCTTTGGATGGCTGGTCATGAAACGTATGCGTTCTATCCCCAGCGCGTCCACCCGCTTGAGCAGCTCTGCAAAGGCGTTCCCGCCTCCCATGTAGCTGTTGACGTTCTGACCCAGCAGGGTTATTTCCTTAACCCCCGCTTCCTTCAGCCCGGCGCACTCTTCAAGTATGTCTTCAGGCTGTCTGGACCGCTCCCTGCCTCTCACGTAAGGCACTATGCAGTAGGTGCAGAAGTTGTTGCAGCCGTACATTATGTTCACGAACGCGCTGAAACGGCAGCTGCGCTTTGCGGGCTGACCCTCCGTCACGCTGCCCTGGCTGTCCCAAACCTCGAATACTCTTTCACCGCCCAGCAGAATGCGGCTCAAATATTCCGGGAAGTTCGAAGCGTTGTGGGTACCGAACACCAGATCGATAAACGGGTACTTGCGTTTAAGATCCTCCGCCACGCCCTTTTCCTGCATCATGCAGCCGCACACGCCTATCACGAGGTCGGGCTTGTCCTTTTTGAGCTCCTTCAGCCATATGACGTTGCCCAGCGCCTTATTCTCGGCATTTTCCCTCACGCAGCAGGTGTTGTATATGATTATGTCCGCATCCTCACGGCTGTCGGCTTCTGTAAACCCCATCAGGGACAGCCAGCCGCACAGGGTCTCGCTGTCCCTGACGTTCATCTGGCAGCCCATGGTGACGATAAAGTATTTTTTATTCAGTCTCAGCCTCGCGATCTCCTCACAGAATGCGTGCTGACGAGCTATTTCCGCGTTGTTCGTTGCCTTTTCCACCTTATTCTTCTCCGACCGATGCCGCGCCGAAACGGCTGGACCTGGTCATCTCGCACAGTCCCAACGGGGAGAGGGGATATATGGTCACCCTTCCCGTGTCATGCTCGAATGCCTGCCTTAAGCGCGCTTCCACGCTGTCTTTGTGCGCCTTATTCCTCATATCCACAAAATCGACCACGATTATTCCCGTAATGTTCCTCAGCCGTGCTTGTACGGCGATCTCGTCCGCCGCTTCAAGATTGAGCCTGAACGCGGTATCCTCTGCATCCTTGCCGGCGAAGAAGCCGCTGTTCACATCTATCACCCGCATGGCTTCAGTGTCGTCAAACACCAGATATCCACCGCATTTCAGGTTCACCCGGCGCTTATTCGCATTTTCCAGCTGGGCGCGCACCCTGTTTACGGTCAGAATGTCGCCTGCTTCCACACACGAGTTGCAAGGCAGTTCTCCCCCGTATCGGTTTTCCAGCTCTTCCAGAAGCGCCTTTTCGCCGGCGATCACCCGCGTTTGGGTATCGAGCGGGATCTCACGCGCGGCTACCGCCAGCGCCTCGGATCCGTCCCAGAGCAGCGCGGGCGCCTTTATACACCGGGCTCTGGCCGTCGTTTTGCGCCACAGGGAGTCAAGATAAGCGATCTCTCCTGCCAGTTCCTCTTCCGACGCGTTTGCAGCCTGGGTCCTGATTATCAGTCCCGTGTTTTCGGGGCGCAGCTTCTCTCCCAGCGTCTTCAGTCTCTCCCGGTCGGCTTCGCCGGGAATGCGCTTGGACACCCCCACATGCCGGGAATTCGGCGCCAGCACGACCCACCGGCCCGCCAGGCGTATATTCGAGCTCAATTGCGCGCCTTTATCGCCGCCGGGCGCCTTGATCACCTGCACGGGCAGTTCCATGCCCTGCTTTACGGATATCTCGCCGTTCTCGGCCTTCGGCAGGTCGTTCTGCCCGCTTATAAGCCCGTTTTTCCCGAGCCCTATGTCAACGAACGCGCCGCCCAGCCCTTCCAGCACTCGCTGGACCCTGCCCAGGTATACGCTGCCCGGCGCGGGTCTGTCGGCTTCCCGGATAAACTGGACCAGCCTGCCGTCCTCTATGAGCGCGGCGCAGGTTTTTCCGTTTTCGCTGGCAAGCAGCAGCGTCCTGTCCACTTTACAGCTCCGCTATCGGGACCGCAAGCCCGTTTTGGTCCAGACCCAGAAGCGCGTTGCGCATGACCCGGTATTCGGGCACCTCGCACCCGGCCAGGCGGCACAGCGTGTCCACCAGCAGGTCGGGCTTCAGCGTCTCCGCCTCGGTCAGCATGAGCCGCGCTTTGACCCCATTTTCAAGTACCTCCAGTCCTTTGCACAAGGCGCGCACGTCCACTTCCTTCTCGCCGGACTTGGTCTTTCGTATACCCATCACGCAGGGGCTGTCCCAAAATGTTTCAGCTCCCTGCTTTACCGCGTCAAAATCATTTGTGAAGCTGACGGTGTAATCCGCCATTTTCACCAGCGACATCATGGAGGGATGGTTGTCAGGCCTGAGCTTCACATCTTTTATGTACAGATCCGGCGGCAGTGCGACGCGCATGGTCTCGAGCGCCGCTTCCCTGCTCATTTCTCCGTTTATCCTGACCTCGAACACCTCATACTCGCTCTCGTAACCCATAGCCAGCGCGCCGGCCAGGGACAGGAGCGGGTGGGGATTGAAACCCTGGGAAAACGCCAGGTCCAGGCTGGTGCGGTTGAGTGCCCTGAGCAGAAAACGCTGCAGGTCCAGGTGAGATACGAACCTTAATCGTCCCGTTTTGGAGAACACGTATATCAGTTTCACCTGCACGCCCCCTCATATCGCAAAAGTCCGCAGTTATTGCAGCCCTTGCGGCAGTCACGGGTGATCTCGCCTTGCATTGCTTTCCGGTACTCGCTTTTCAGGTAAGCCAGGCTCACGCCGCAGTCCAGATGGTTCCAGGGCAGACATTCGTCAAGGCTCCTGTCCCTCAAATTATACCATTCGGCAGACAGTCCGCACTCCTTGAGCGCTTCATCCCAGGCGTCCTTTTTGAACCACTCGCTCCAGCCGTCGAACATGCAGCCCTTTTGGACCGCTTTTTCAAGCACATCAGCCAGACGGCGGTCGCCCCTGGAGAACACGGCCTCCAGGCGGCTCACGTCCATTTCATGATATTTGTAGTCCACGCCCTTGATGCTCCTGAGTGCGTCCCTTAACAGCAGCTGACGGTGCCTTACCGTCTCCTCGTCCGTCTGAGGGCACCACTGGAAGGGCGTATGTGGCTTGGGCACGAACACGCTCACGCTCACCGTGATCCTGAGACCCGGTGCGCGCCTGTCCTTGGGAATGGAAAAGTAACATTTCCTGACCTTTTCCGCCAGATCCGCAATACCCAGTATATCCTCGTCCGTCTCGGTGGGCAGGCCCATCATGAAGTAGAGCTTGACCGCGTTCCAGCCTTCAGAGAATGCGTCGGTCACCGCCCGCATCAGGTCTTCTTCTGTCACGCCCTTATTTATCACGTCGCGCAAACGCTGGGTGCCCGCTTCCGGTGCCAAGGTCAGGGCGGTCTTCCTGACTTTCTGGGTCTCCTTGAGCGTGTCCTTCAAAAACGCGTCTATGCGCTGTGAGGGCAGAGAGATCTTGACCCGCTTGGCCGCAAATTCCTCCACCATCCGATGTGCCAGCTCCTTAAGGCAGGTATAATCGCCGCTGGACAAACTCATCAAGGAGATCTCGTCAAAGCCCGTGGAAGACACCAGTTTCCGCGCCAGCTCCATGAGCCTTTCGACGCTTCTTTCCCTTACGGGACGGTAGGTCATGCCTGCCTGGCAGAAGCGGCAGCCCCGTGTGCAGCCCCTGAATATCTCCAGCATTATGCGGTCGTGCACCACTTCGGAATACGGCACTATCAGTTTTTCGGGATAATCGGTGGCGTCCAGGTCGTTGACCAGCGCTTTTTTTACCAAAGCCGGAGCGCCGGTGCCCGCCTTGGGCGTGACCGCGCTCACGGTGCCGTCTTCGTTGTAGCTGACTTCGTAGAAGGACGGAACATACGCGCCCTCAACTTCAGTTACGGCACGTCTCAGGAATTCGGTCTTGCCCAGGCCTTTGCTCTTTATGTCCTTTATCAGATCCACGCACTGGTGGATGGAGTTTTCCCCGTCTCCCAGCGTGAACAGGTCCACGAACGGTGCCAGCGGCTCGGGATTGAACGCACAGGTGCCTCCGCAGATGACTATCGGCCCGTCCGTCCTGTCCTCCGCGCGCAGGGGAAGCCCTGCCAGCATGAGGCTTTGCAGCACGTTTGTGTAGCTCATTTCATAGGACAGGGAGATGCCCAAAATGTCAAATTCATTTACGGGCGTGCGGCTCTCCATGGAAAAAAGCGGCACATCGTTTTGCCGCATTTGTTCCATCATGTCCGGCCAGGGGGTGAACACCCTTTCGCACCAGGTGTCCTCCCTTCGGTTCAGCGTGTGGTACAGTATTTTGATGCCCAGGTTGCTCATGCCTATCTCGTATACGTCCGGGAACATCAGCGCGTACCTGACCGAAACACTGCCGGGATCTTTTGTTATGGAATTGAATTCGTTGCCTATATACCTTGAAGGCTTGAGCACCTTCGGCATCAGCAGGTCTATTCTGTCGCTTAAGGTCATACTGTCCTTTCAGGCGTCCGAGAACGCTTTTATCGCTTCCAGAAGCTCCTCACCGGTTCTGCCCACTGGAATTATGGGTTTGCCCAGCTTTTCCTCCGCTTCGCTCAGAAGCATGTCGTCCAGAAAGCGCATATCCTCGTGCCTTAACATGGTCTCGGTGATCAGCACCGCTTCGCAATCCTCGTTTTCCAACTGGCTTATCAGGTCTCTGCCCGTTATAAGCCCAGATACCGTGACCGTATCCCCGAAATAGTTGTTTATTATTTCTTTTACCCTGATGCTGACTCCGCTTACGGGATGATCCTTAAGCAGTTTTTCCAGTATGGGCTTGAAGGACACGCCGCACGCGGACAGGATCTTCCTGCCGGCGGGTGTGGCGCGCTTGTATTTCCCGGGCAGGTCTTCGTACGCGTACTCGAACTCGGTGATCAGGCTCCTGCACAGGCCCACTCCGTTGTCTATCTGGCTGTAGTCCTCGTACTCGGAATCCTCCGGGAGTTCCTCCCCCGCCAGTATGTACATCTCGTCGGAAGGGAAGATGAAGTTGGAGCCGAAATGGCCCTTGCAGAACGCCCGTATGGGGTTCACCAGATCGAGCAGCGCTTTGGCCGAAGCGCGGTCGAACATCTTTAAATCGTCCAGCCCGGATCTGAAGCGCGTCAAACCCACGGGCACCACGGCAAAACTCAGGCACGCGGGATACAGGGAAAGCAGATCGTCTATTGTCTGCTTAAGCACCGGTCCGTCGTTTATGCCGGGGCACACCACCGCCTGCGCGTGGAAGGATATTCCTCCCGCCCTGAGCTTTTGCAACCTTTCCATTATATCACACTTTGTCAAGGGCCGGACCAGGTCGTTCCTGACCCGGTTGTCCGTGGCGTGTACAGATATATATAACGGAGAAGCGCGGCGCCTGATTATTCTGTCAAGCTCCGCGTCGGATACATTCGTAAGAGTTATGAAATTGCCCATCATCAGGCTCAGCCGCCAGTCGTCGTCCTTTTCCTTCATGGTGGGACGGGCGCACGGGGGCAGCTGGTCCACAAAGCAGAAGCGGCAGTGGTTGACGCAGTCCCGCGTCTTGCCCAGCATGTCGCCGAAGAACTCCATCCCGAGGGGCTCGTAGGCGTCCTTCTGGAAGGAATAGTCCGTGATCTCCCCGGCGCTTTCCATGGTGAGCACGATGTTTTCTTCACTGGACAGCGCCTGGTAATCGATAAAATCTATGACCTCTTCCCCGTTTATACTGACCAACGTGTCTCCGGGACGGACGCCCAGCTGCCAGGCGATGGAGCCTTCTTCGACCGACTTTACCTTATGTTTCATACATTATTCATTATTCCACCGTCACGGGCGTACCCGCGGTGCAGTTGTCATAGATCCACTTGGCGTTCTCCACCGCCAGCCTCACGCAGCCGTGGGAAGCCTTGCTGCCCAGCTGCCTCACCGTGCCGCTCCTTAAGCTGTTGGTGTTCTTGGATCCGTATATGACCGAATGGAACAGCACGCCTCCGTTAATGACCCAGGCATAGCGGGCCCAGCAGTCGAAGTCCTTGAAATAGTACCATTCGCCGCCTATCCTGCCCGTGTTCCAGAAGGTGCCCTTGGGCGTGGGATTATCGTTGGTGCCCGTGGAGCACTTGAACGTCTTTAATGGATTCTTGTCGAAGCCCTGGCCATTCCACTTGTACACGTACACCCGCTGTTTGGAGGTGGATACGGTGATCTTGTACTCCGTGACCACGGTATCGGAACCCTTGGCGTTGTTGGAATAAAGCCTCAGCAGGGTATTTTTGTTGGCTACGCCGGAAGACGGCATGGCGTTTCTGTACTGGAAGTACTTAAGCGCCCTTTCAGTGTTGGACCCGAACACGCCGTCCGCGCTGCGCAGATAGCCCAGAGTGACCAGCCGGTTCTGCAGGCGTTTTACCTCCGTGCCGCTGTCGCCGTTCTGGACCTCCGTATAGCAGGTCTCAAAGTTTTTGTCGTTCAGGGCATCTATAAGCTCTTTGGTCGCGATGCCGTCCGCCTCCCACGGGGTGGAACTCGGCGCGAAACGCAGCGCGGGAGTAGGCGTGGGCATGTTGGAGAAATCCAGTTCCGTCATGCCCGTCTCCGGGTTCACGCTGGTGGTGGGCGTTACCCTGGGAGTGGGCGAAGGAGTGATCCAGATGGGCGTGGGAGAAGGTTCGGCGGTAGGATGCGCCTGCAGTCGACGCTCATTCATGTCTTTAACATATTCCTGTGCAAGACGCACCGCCGCATCGGTCTTCTGACCGAAGTGCCCGTCCGCCTCCCCCGCAAGGAAGCCGTACAGTATAAGCTTCTCCTGCAGCGCTTGCACGTCGTCACCCTGGACGCCCTGGGCTATAGGAGTGGGCGTGGGAGCCGGATCCATTATCGCGTCGTCGGAATAGATATAATCTATGGTCCTGAAGTCCGCTATACCGTTCACCTCAAGCCCGTTCACGTTCTGGAAATACCTGACCGCCCCGGAAGTCTCGGGGCCGAATTTGCCGTCCACGTCCCCGAAGAAGTAGCCCAGCTCGCTCAAGCGGTTCTGCAGGCGCTTCACGTCGTTGGAGCCGTTTTCGTCGCTTATGCCTTCGTACAGCGCGCTCACCTTAACCATATACGGGGTGGGAGTGGGCGACGGCGTGGGCGTTGGTACCGGCGTGGGCGTGGGTGTGGGCGTGGGCACAGGCGTGGGCGTAGCTACCGGCGTGACCTGCGGCGTTATCAGCGGCGCCATTTCCTGAGCATAGGAATACTCCCGGCTGGGATACAGCACAACAGCTCCCGCCAGCACGATTATAAGCAATACCGCTAACAGCTTACGCATTATTATCCTCCATCTTAGCCTGTTCAAAGGCGCAAATTCGTTTTTCGGTTAAGGCGTACGGCACGAGCGTCCGCGTCACCTGCTGATTTGATCCATCTCTGAGTTTCACAAGTGTCTGTATGCCGCATCCGGCATCTGGTCCGATATTCGTTTTGGTGGGCGCATCCAATGCCAGTTTAAGTTTCCCGCCGCCTACTGCCTGAGGTTCCAGCGCCATTATCACGGGGCCGTACATGACCCCTGCGCTGCCTCCCGGGAACGGTTTGGGCCGCGCTCTGGTGCCCAGCACCAGCCTGACCTCGCTAAGTTTGTCCCATCTTTGCCTTAAGCACGTGGTCTCGCCCGCTTTGACCGCCATTATCTCCCCTCCGGGCAAGCAGATCACCGGGTTTTCAGCCCATGCGGGCACCCGCAGGTACAGGGGGAACTCCACTTCTTTTTCGGCGCTCACGGTTATATTCACCTCGTCGGAGAAGGGATATCCTCCCTCCACCCTGATGCGCGTCCTCACCCGTTCTATGGCCGCCGCCACTTGGCAGGGAAAATAGCTTACTGCTCTGAGCCCGCCGTCCGCGGTCATGTACCACAGCCCCTGCGAGGCGAACGCCCAGCCCCGCGCGATAGCGTTAAGCGCGAAGGGATCGTCATCCACCGTCACGAAGCTGTTGCCCGCCTCTGAGGCGTTGTAATACCCTTCGCTTCCCGCACAGATACTAAGCTGGTTGCACTTCTGTATCCTCTGTGCCGCCCTCCCGTCCCGGGAAAACATGGCGGGCAGCATGTTGCAGGCGATCTTTTCGAACGCGGTCGGAATGTCTTTGCTGCCGTCGTCAAGCTCGCTCAGCACAGTCAGCGACCACAGAGTTTCCGCCGCCGCATCCGTCAGCGTGCCCGCGTCCCAGGCGCCGTCCAGCAGCTCGTCGCAGGAGAACATGCCGCCGGGCGTGCCATGCAGCCGCATGAGCTTGCTCCAGCACATTCCGAACGCCTGCTGCTCCCTGAAACCTGGCCGCAGCAGACCCATGAGCCCCGGAGTTTTCAGCGCCATGGCCACGTTTTTGCCGTGGGCGCGCCCGAGAAGGTTCGTGTAATACCCTTTTCCCCGTGTATTCTCATCTTTCAGGCCTTTTTCCAGTTCTTCCCGAGGCATCATCTGTGATATGGGACGTATCTGGGGAAAAGTATTGAATTCGCTCACCCAGTCGAAAGATTGTTCCCTGATAAGCGCGCACAGCTCCGGCAGGTACTTTTGCCCGCTTAAGTTGTACATTTTCAGGGCGATATAGATGTTTTCTCCCGCCCGGTACACCGAAACGCCCCTGAGCGGCTGTTTTTTCAGGTTAAGGTACTCCCATCTGAGAAAGCCGTCGATCATTTCCAGCGGTGCTTTGTCCGAGGTGCAGGTAAAATACTCGTACAGCAGGTTCAGACACTCGAACTGCAGTGTCAGATCCCCATCCGTGTCCGGGCCGAAGCAGCCGTCCTCACGGCGGGATCCACTGAGGCGGGCAATGAACTCGCCGACATATTTTAAACCTTCCGCGTCGGACAGCACGCCGGCAAGCAGCCCGAGATCCCTGTAAAACGTGCAGACCCGTAAGTCGATATCCAGTTTTGAAACCGCGTCTGCGACGCTCTTAAGCGCCGCCAGGGCGTTTTTTGTGCCTTCCCCCAGCCAGCCTTCCGGGCGTATGCGGCCCGGGCTCAGAAGCGCCGTCTCGTTCGGGACCAGCGGCGGGCGGTTAAATACCGGCTTCACCTTTTTTCACGCTTTCCCGCTTGCTTCGCGGGCTCGAACATATGCAGTTCGCACTCTATCCTGCCGTTGTACAGCCGCCTTCTGCGCGCGGCGCGCTGACCGTACTCCCTCTCAAAGCCCATATCGGCAGAGAACGCGGTCACGCTCCAGAGCGGGCAACGCCTGGACAGTTCGCCCAGCTGCCGCGCCACCGCGTGCGCCACGCGTATGTCGCCTATGCGCTCTCCGTAAGGAGGATTGGCGACGATCATGCCGGGCTCGCCTTTCAAAGTGACGTCACGCATATCGGAAACGCTTATCTCGATCCTGTCTCCAAGACCCGCCTGCCGTATGTGACGCTTGGCAAGCTCAACGGCTTCCGGATCTATGTCCGAACCGGCGATATGTATCTCGCGGCCGTAGCACTCGTCGTAACGGCTCTGTGCCTCGCGCCTTACCGTAACCAATTCGTTTTTGTCCACGAACGGCCACGCCTCCATGGCGAACGCCCTTCTGAGCCCCGGAGCCCGGTTGAGCGCGATAAAAGCTCCCTCTATAAGCAGGGTACCCGTGCCGCAGCAGGGGTCGTAAAGGGGCTGCCAGGGGTGCCAGCCGCTTTGCAGGATTATGGCGGCGGCCAGCGTCTCCCTGAGAGGCGCCTCCCCGTTCCAGGTGCGGTAGCCACGCTTGGACAGGGGTTCTCCGCTGGCGTCCAGACACACGCTCACGATGTCGCTTCTGATGCTTACGTCCACCTGCATCTTAAGGCCCGTCTCCGGCATGACGCGCAGCCCGTAAGCGGCGCACAGCCTGTCCGCGATGGCTTTCTTTGTGATTTTCTGAACGTCCGAAGGGCTCATCAGCGCGCTTTTCACGCAGTTCGCCCTTATCGGGAACGCCGCTTCTTTTCCTATATACTCCTGCCATGGCAGCGCCTTTATGCCTTCAAACAGTTCGTCAAAGGTGACAGCCTTGAACTCGCCGACCTCAAGATAAATATGGTCGCAGGTCCTGAGCCACAAGCTCGCCTTCATCGCGTCGGCAAAGCTGCCCTCAAAGCGGGCGCCGCCCACATTCATGACCTCTACGTTGTTTATGTCAAGCCGTTTCAGATCCCGGCCCGTCATTCCTTCCATACCGAACGCCGCCGAGGCAATAAACTTCATATCTCGTATGCTCATACTTTCCCAGAGTCCCTTTATTGTATCATATGTTACGTATGTTTTCAACCTTGTGACAAAAATATTACAAATATACTATGTAAGGAACAGCTATCCGCATTTCGGTAAATTTAACATATGTTGCAGGCAATATTTTACCTGAAATACTATTTTCGGGCCTGTACGTGTGGTATAATAAAAAGTGCGGCTTTGTGCCGACATATCCTTATGCGCGGGCAGACGAGTTCCCGACGTCCCCCTGCGTTTAAGGGAATTTGAAGTATGGGAGGATACACCATGACTATCGACAAGAGTTCCATCATCGCCGAGTACGGCCGTCACGAGGGTGACACCGGTTCCCCCGAGGTGCAGATCGCGCTGCTCACCGCCCGCATCAATCACCTCAACGAGCATCTCAAGCTCAACAAAAAGGACCACCACTCCCGCCGCGGTCTGCTGCTGATGGTCGGTCAGCGCAGGGGTCTGCTTGACTACCTCAAGAACACCGACATCGAGAGCTACCGTGCGTTAATCGCCAAGCTCGGTCTGCGCAAGTAATTGCGCGCGTTTGCGCCGTCTCTTCACTGGGGCGGCGCATTCCCTGAGGAGAAACAGTTTCGCTGTAGGGATGAAGCGCGACAGAGCCGTTTGCCGCGCTTCATCCCTGCGGGGACAAGGCTACGGCGCTGTTTTCTCCTGACGATCCCGACAATTATTAGGAGGAAAACATGTTCAAGAGTTATTCTATGGAGCTGGGCGGACGCACGCTCACTCTGGAGTTCGGCAAGTACGCCGAACAGGCCGCCGGCAGCACTTTCGTGCGCTACGGCGACACCGCCGTGCTGGTCAACGCCGCTGTAAGCGAGACCATCCGTCCCGGCATCGACTTCTTCCCTTTGGGCGTAGACTATGAGGAAAAACTGTACTCCGTGGGTCACATCCCCGGTTCCTGGAACAGGCGCGAAGGCCGTCCCGGTGAGAAGGCCATACTTACCAGCCGCCTGATCGACCGTCCCCTGCGTCCCCTCTTCCCCAAGGGAATGAGGAACGACGTGGCAGTCACCGCCACCGTTATGAGCGTCGATTTTGACTGCTCTCCCGAGACTCCTGCCATGATTGGCGCTTCCGCCGCCCTGTGCGTGAGCCAGATCCCCTTTGCCGGCCCCGTGGGCGCGGTGAACATCGGACTGGTGGACGATGAGTTCGTGATCAACCCCACCCAGGCGCAGCGCGAAGTCAGCGCTCTGGATCTGACCGTCGCCGGTACCAAGGAAGCCGTGCTGATGGTCGAGGCGGGCGCCAACGAAGTGAGCGAGGAAGTCATGCTCAAGGCCATCCTCTTCGCCCACGAGCAGGTCAAGCGCATCGTCGAGTTCCAGGAAAACATCGTCAGCGAGATCGGCAAGGCCAAGCAGGAGTTCCCCCTGCAGCTGCCCGGCGACGACGTGAAGGCCGACGTACGCGAGTACGCCTATGACAAAGTTAAGTGGATGTTCGAGACCTTCGACCGCACCGAGCGCCAGGCGCGCGAAGAGCAGGTCAAGGCCGAAGTCAACGAGCACTTCGCCGAGAAGTATGCCGAGCGCATGGCCGAAGTGGGCGACGCGCTGTACTCCATCCAGAAGGAAGTCATGCGCCGCCGCATAATCGACGAAGGCATCCGTCCCGACGCCAGAAAGCTCACCGAAGTGCGCCCCATCTGGTGCGAGACCAGCGTGCTGCCCCGTCCCCACGGTTCCGCCGTGTTCACCCGCGGCCAGACCCAGGTAATGACCATCTGCACCCTGGCTCCCATGAGCGAAGTGCAGCTGCTGGACGGCACCACTCCCGAGACCACCAAGCGCTATATGCATCACTATAACTTCCCCGGCTATTCCACCGGCGAAGCCAAGCCCCTGCGCACCCCCGGCCGCCGCGAGATCGGCCACGGTGCTCTAGCTGAAAGGGCGCTGCGCCCCATGATCCCCTCCGTTGAAGAGTTCCCCTACTGCTTAAGGCTGGTCAGCGAGGTCATGTCCTCCAACGGTTCCACCTCCCAGGCCTCCGTGTGCGGCTCCACTCTGGCGCTCATGGACGCCGGTGTACCCATCAAGCGTCCCGTAGCTGGCGTTGCCATGGGTCTTATCAAGGACGTGGAAAACACCGGCAAAGTCGCCGTGCTCACCGACATCCAGGGTCTTGAAGACTTCCTGGGCGACATGGACTTCAAGGTGGCCGGTACCGCCAAGGGCATCACCGCCATCCAGATGGACATAAAGATCAAGGGCATCGACGAGGCTATCCTGCGCCAGGCGCTGGCTCAGGCCTACGACGGCCGCATGCATATCCTGGGCAAGATGCTGGAGACCCTGCCCGCGCCCAGACCAGAGCTGTCCAAGTACGCTCCCAAGATCATCCAGTTCAAGATCAACCCCGAGAAGATTGGCGAAGTCGTCGGCCCCAAGGGCAAGATGATCAACTCCATCATCGCGGAAACCGGCGTCAAGATCGACATCGAGGACGACGGCAACGTATACATAGCCACCGAAAACGCCGAAATGGCACAGCGCGCCAAGAGCATGATCGAGGGCATCGTCCGCGAACTCAAGGTGGGCGACGTGTTCACCGGCAAGGTAGCGCGCATCATGTCCTTCGGCGCCTTCGTGGAGTACGCTCCCGGCAAAGACGGCATGATCCACATCTCCAAGCTGGACAACAAGCGCGTCGAGAAGGTCGAAGACGTGGTCAACATCGGCGACACCCTGGAGTGCCGCGTGGCTGAGATCGACGCTCAGGGCCGCATCAACCTGGTCAGGAACGACATCGTTTACGACAACGACGCCATGCCCGTGCGCCGTCCCGCGCCCCGCAGGGATTCCCGTAACGGCGGCCGCAGGGAATAAACCGGATTTCTGATAAAGGCAGCCGTTCACGCGGCTGTCTTTAGTATTATCGGAGGTAAAATGGAGTTTCAGCGCTTTACACTTGACAACGGACTTAGGATAATCGGCGTGCCCATGCCCGGAATACGCACCGCTTCTCTGGGACTCTGGGTGGACAGCGGCAGCATATACGAGACAAAGCGGCAAAACGGCATCAGCCATTTTATCGAGCACATGCTGTTCAAGGGCACTTATAAGCGCTCCGCAAAGCAGATCGCCCAGGAAATGGACGCGGTAGGCGGGCTGCTAAACGCCTTCACGGACGTGGAAAACACCTGTTTCTACACCCGCGTGCTCACCGAGCACGTTCCGCTGGCCATGGACATGATTTCCGACCTGGTGCTGAATTCCCGCCTTGACCCCGAGGACATCGAAAAGGAAAAGGGCGTGGTGCTGGAGGAGATCTCCATGGCGGAAGACACTCCCGATGACCTGGTGTTCGAGCTACTCAATCAGGCCCAGTTCCCCTCTTCCCGCTTGAGCCGTCCCGTGCTGGGTTCCGCCCGGAACGTGAAGGGCTTTACCAGAGAAGACATAACCGATTACATGGCCGGACGCTACCGTCCCGAAGGCGCGGTGCTGGCAGTCGCAGGCAACTACGACTGGGACGCGTTTATCGGCCAGGCCAACAGCATGTACGGTTCGTGGCAGCCCCTTGGCAAGAAGCGGCCCGTGTTCGGCGCGCCCAAAGCCAATCCTATGATACTGCGCAAGGGCAAGGATATCGAGCAGATCCACATCTGCATCGGTTTCCCCGGCCCGAAGACCGGCGATAAAAACAACTACGCCTGGAGCATCCTCTCGTCGATCCTGGGCGGCAGCCAGTCCAGCCGCCTGTTCCAGAGCATACGTGAAGAGCGCGGTCTCGCATACAGCGTGTACTCTTCCATAGGCTCCACCCTCCCCGCGGGCATGTTCTTCCTTTACGCGGGAGCGAGCCCGAACAATGCCGGCGAAGTCGTGAAGCTGTTAAATGGCGAGATCCGGCTCATAGCCGAAAAAGGCGTCACTCCCCAGGAATTCGAGATGGCCAAGCAGCAGACCCTGTCCCAGCTCATAATGGGTATGGAACTGTCTTCCGCCCGCATGAAACTCGCCGGGCGGCGGCTGCTGATGCTCAACCAGACGCTGTCCCTGGAAGAAATGAGCGCGGGCTTCAAAAAGGTGACCCTGGACGAAGTAAATTCCATCGCGGCAGGTCTTGCTTCTGCTCCCCGCAGCGCCGCGCTTGTAGGCGCGGGTGTTGACAAGGTGAGCGACGGACTGCTGAAAGGCGAAGCGTGCTGATACGCAGATTCCGCGAAGGCGACGAAGGCCCTGTAAGCCGCATGATCGCGAAGACGCTCCGGATATCCAATTCCCCGGACTATCCCGAAGCGGAAATCGCCCGCCTTACCGCATATATGAGCCCTGACTACATACGCGAAGCTGCGTCGCGCAGGCATTTCTTTGTGGCGGCTGAAGACGGAGCCGTGATCGGCTGTGCTTCAATAGGGCCACTTGAGGACAGGACAGACGAAAGCGGCATATTCACCGTGTTCGTCGACCCGGACCGCCAAAAGCTCGGTATCGGGCGCAGCCTGATATCGGCAGCGGAAGCGGATGAATACTTCCTGTGCGCAAACCGGGTGGAGATCGCAGCTTCAGTCACGGCTGTAGGTTTCTACATGAAGCTCGGATACGCGCCAGAGAACGGGGCCCTTACTCCCGACGATGAGAACCTTATCCATTTGGAGAAGCACAGGAAAGTCTGACCTAAACAGCCGCACATTAAGCCTGAAACTCCGGTTTCGGGCTTAATTCATGTCAGGCACGACCCTTCTTGTCAAAAACCTCACACAGCAATTCAGTCTACTCAGTCCGCAGGTTGAAACAGCGCGCGAAATGTGGTATAATAATATTGGATATTTGTAATGACCGCGCTGTTTTGGGCGCATGATAACGGAGTATAAAGATGGCACTTGCATCCGAGCATTTCAGGGCGCTGAGGGAAAGCAGCCGCATAGCTGAAACCCTGCCGCCAAGTGAAGCGGCACAAACGCTGAACGGCATGTTAAGCGAGACCCAAGCCCTCACCCTTTCCCAGCTGCCCACATCCAACGCCAAGCAGCTGGGCAGCATACTGTTCTCCCACGAAGGCGGCATGATCTCCGCTTTCGACACGCTTAATCCCCCGCAGATCAAACGGCAGAAAGGCAAACTGTTTACCGTAAATCTGCTTTTCACCGCCCTGGGCGTGCTGATAGCCCTTGCAGCGGTTTACATGATGTGGCAGGAAAAGAAGATCGTCTGGGCGCTGTTCGTTATCGTTTCCGCCGCGCTGGGATTGGTCGGTTACTTTCTGCCCCGCAGGGACACTCAGGTAACTGCTGCCGAATCCGTGGACATGAATGCGCTTCTGTCCCTTGCCGAGCGGCGTATGCAGGCCATAGACCGGGATCTTGACGCGTTTTTGTCCATACCCACCGAAAACACCGACGGCGACGATTCCATGCTCAGGATCATAACTCTTGCCGCAAGCCTCAAACGGGAAGACCCGGACAGCGTACCCGATGAACTGATGACCGCAATTACGGCGCTGTCCATAAGCAAGGGTTACGATTTTCTCGAGTATACGGAAGATAACAAAGCCCTGTTTGACGTAATGCCCACCAAGCGCCAGACCCGCACTATAGTGCCCGCCGTGGTCAAAGAGGGGCAGCTGGTAGCCAAGGGCATGGCCATACTCAATATCGCCGAGAACGGAGAAGTGCAATGCGCTACATCGGTATAGATATAGGCGACGGAGAGAGCTGCGTCGCGCTGCTTGAAGAAAACAGCGTTATAGAGCCCGTCATTCTGCCGATAAACGGGCAGGGAAGCATAATATCCGTGGTGGGCATGAGTTCTACCACCGTGAAGGTCGGCGAAGAAGCCCTGCTCGACCCCAGGGTCGTACACCTGCGGAGCCGTTTCAAAAGCCGCTACCTTACCACTCTGGACGCGGAAAGGGACATCGAACGCTTCGCCTACGGCATAAAAGCCGCCCTGGAAAAGGAAGACCCGGAGCTGTTCGGCAAGGAGACATATGTGACCGTGGGCTGTCCCGCCGGCTGGAAGCCTAACGACAGGGAACGCTACGCCGAGATAATGCGCAAGGCGGGCTTTTCAAACGTGCATATAGTGTCCGAGAGCCGCGCGGCGTTCTTCTACGCCCGTTACTCCCATAGCCTGTCCGTCGCGCCCGAACTGCTCAGCAAAAATGCACTCATAATAGACATCGGTTCCTCCACCACCGATTTTGCCTACATAATCAACGGCAAAGAGTCCGACATC
>JAGCIC010000075.1 GCA_017648805.1 Clostridia bacterium | reverse complement strand
GTTAGGAGTTGCGGTGGCTTTGCCTCCGGCAAAGCTTTGAATCATAAAATGCCTTCTGCATTTTTTCCACAACTTCTAACTCCTAACTCCTAACTAATAACTCACCCTAAAACGTTCTTTATCATTCCGTCCAGCCAGTCGCCCTCGAACAGTTCGATCATGCCCTTGTCGCAGGCGGCGGCGAGCTTGGGGTTGATGGGGAGCCGGGCGGTCACGCTGGTATTGGCCAGGCGGGCGGCCTCCTCCAGGCGGCTTTCGCCGTAGGGGAAGATCTTTTTTCCGCAGTCCGGGCACTGGATATAGCTCATGTTCTCCACGATGCCCAGCACCGGGATGTTCATCATTTCAGCCATGTTCACGGCTTTCTGTACCACCATGCCCACCAGCTCCTGGGGCGTGGTGACGATCACGATGCCGTCCACGGGCAGGGACTGGAACACGGTCAAGGGAACGTCGCCGGTGCCGGGCGGCATGTCGATGAACATGATGTCGTTGTCGCCCCAGTTCACGTCCGTCCAGAACTGCTTCACGGTGCCCGCGATCACGGGTCCGCGCCAGATCACGGGATCGGTCTCGTTTTCAAGCAGCAGGTTGACGCTCATCACTTTGATGCCCGTGGCGGTCTCGGCGGGAAACAGAGAAACGTCGTCGCTGCCGGCTTCTTTGGTGAACTTAAACATCCTGGGGATGGACGGGCCTGTGACGTCCGCGTCCAGCACGGCGGTCTTATAGTCCATGCGCCGGGCCAGCGTGGCCAGCAGGCCGGTGATCAGGCTCTTGCCCACGCCGCCCTTGCCGGAAACCACGGCAATCACTTTCTTCACGCGGCTCTGGTCGTTGAGCTTTTCTTTCTGTATGGCGTTTTCCCTGCTGGCGCAAGCGGCCGAACAGGTCTCGCAGTTATGGGTGCATTCCTCTGCCATGTCTTTCCTCCGAAGGTCTTTGCCGTATTCGATCGGGATACTCTGCCTGTGCGGGATCGCCGCACAGGAGAGTCCCTTCTGCTATTATATCATACCGCCTGCGAAAAGCAAGTGAAATGCTTGGAAATACGCCGGAAATGAAGAGGGGGGTTCCCCGGGGCCGGCTTTTGAATGCAAAAACACCGGCGCGGGAGATACGCCCCCGCGCCGCATGCTGTTTTATATGCTTATTGTTTTTCCTGCGCTTTCAGCCATTCGCAGCACAGCCTGGCCTCGGTAAGGCCGTCGGGCTGCAGGCTTTCGCTCTCCACTACCATAAGCATATTGTTGGCTTTGGCGGTATCGTACACTTCCCGGAGAGGGGCCTGTCCGTAGCCCAGGGGCTTGCCCTCGCCGCCCCTGAAGCCGTCCTTGATGTGGATGAAATCGATCCTGTCCTTCAGGCGCTCCAGTATGCCTTTGGCGGAAAAGCCCGTGGCGTTATAGTACCAGAAGGTGTCGATCTCCAGCCGCAGGTCAGTGCGGCACACCAGCTGCTCGTGGATCATGGAGCCGTCACGGTTGGGCTGAAACTCGTGGGAGTGGTTGTGATAGCCCAGCTGTATTCCCTCCTTGGCCAGAACGGGCGCGTAGGCGTTGACCTTTTCGATGAAGGCGTCCAGCTTTTTCTGGTCGCTCAGGTCGTGGCCCGGAATGATGTAGTGGCGGTTGCCCAGGGTCTTGTGGTACTGTACAGTGGCGTCAAAGTCCTCATCCAGTTCCTTAAGGCCCGTGTGCGTGCCGGACACCTTCAGCCCGTATTCCTCCAGCCAGCCCCTGACTTCCCGGGCGCTGTGGCCGAAAAAGCCCGCAAACTCCACCCAGCGGTAGCCGATGTCAGCGATGCGCTTGAGAGCGCCCCGCAGATCGTCTTTCGTGATGTCCCGTACCGAATACATCTGTATGCCGTATTCCATATTCGCGCATCCTTTCCGCGCCCGCGCTGCCTGCGGGCTGTTGCCTGAATTATACGTCCCGGGCGCGTTCAAGGTCAATACCCGGGGCGGTTTTTTCCGCAGGTTTTGGTTTTCGAAAGCCGTTTATCCCATGGCGGAACGTATCTTTTGCCAGGAGTCCCACATGGTCCTGCCGGAAACGGCCAGGAAGATCGCCGCCAGTACTGCCAGCACCAGAACCACAGCGCCCACCGCTGTCTTTTTGTCCGAAGTGCCGGCACGCTTCACAAAAAAGCGGCAGCTGTTTGCCAGGTAAACCAGTGCTTCAAAACAGAAGCAGCTTATCGCAATGTTTCCGTTCAGTTCCTCGGTGCTGGTTTCTGTTACCGGGCCCCCGCGGCGGTAGTAATAGGTGTATTCCAGGCTCTCTATCGGCTCAAGCGTGAGCCCGTTGTACACGCACTGCAGTATGCAGGCGGCTGTGAGCGCGTACAGTATCAGCCCGGCAACGGCAAGCTTTCGCCTGTTGTCCGGCGGATTTGGGGTCTTGCTCATGGGCAGCAGAACGCCGGAGACCAGCAGCTTTGACGTGCGCTCACTGACGTTCACAAAGCCCGGAAACAAAAGCTGTTCGTCGTACACCGCCGCGAGGCGGCAGATGCACAGCATACACATGAAAAGAAGGACCGATGTCATACATGCCTCCCGATCGGAGTACCCCGCGCTGTACGTGGGCTGTTATGGGAATTATACGTCCCGGGCGCGTTCTGGGTCAATACTTGGCCTGTTTTTTCTCTTTGCCGCGTAAATTGTATATGCGCGTATTGCACGCCGGCGGATTCTGTGTTAAAATAGCATCGAAAATACCGGGCATGTGTTTGCCGTTAAGAGGATAGATATGTTTATCGGCTATTACAACTACACCGTTGTGCTCACCTATCTGGGTCTGAGCTCCGCCGTCGTGGGCATGGTCGAGGCCATGAAGCACGACTATAAGACCGCCCTCATCTGCCTTCTGATCTGCGGCGTGTGCGACATGTTCGACGGCATGATCGCCCGCACCAGCAAAAAGCGCAGCGAGGACGCCAAGAGCTTCGGCGTGCAGATCGATTCGCTGTGCGACGTGATCTGCTTCGGCGTTTTCCCCGTGGTGATCGGCTATTCTCTTTGCCCCATGAACTGGTTCACCGTGCTGTGCTCGGTGTTTTTCGTGCTGGCTGCGGTGATCCGGCTGGCCTTTTTCAACGTGCAGGAGATCAACCGCGTGGAAAACAACGAGGGCAAGCGGGAATACTATCTGGGCCTGCCCGTCACCGCCAGCGCCCTCATCATGCCCGCGGTGGCCCTGGTCACCTCGCTGAACGCCGTGAACTGGGCATACCTGTATCCCGTGTGCCTGGCGCTCACCGGCATCGCCAACATCACCCGCTTCAAGGTGAAAAAGCCCTATCTGGCGGGCATCGTGTTTTTGCTCATCATCGGCGCACTGATCTTTTATCTCACCTTCCGCTTCGGCGGCAACATCACCTGCATGAAGCCGGGCATCAGCGTCTGATATGTTCGAGGATATCTATTCGCGCCCCCTGGGGCGTTTGGCGGCGCGCGTGCTGGCGGCGCCGTTTGTTTCTTTCCTGGCGGGGGCCTTTATGGACAGCCGCCTGTCCAGGCCCTTCATCCGGGGCTTTGCAAAGCGCAACATGATAGACATGAGCGAGGTCCTCAAAACGGATTTTTCCAGCTTCAACGATTTTTTTACCCGGGAGTTAAAGCCCGGGGCGCGGCCGCTGTGCCCGGACGCAGACGCGCTGATCGCTCCCTGCGACGGACTTCTGAGCGTGTACGAGATCGGGCCGGACAGCCGTTTCGATATCAAAGGGCACCTGTACACGGCGTTCTCCCTCACCGAAAACCAGGATATCGCCCGCGCCTTCGACGGCGGCAAGTGCCTGGTGTTCCGCCTGACGCCCAGCCACTATCATCGCTACATCTGGCCCTTGAACGGGCGCGTGACCGGCAGAAAGCACATACGCGGCCTGTACCATACGGTGCGGCCGGGGGCGCTGGAGCACACCGAGGTCTTCAGGACCAACACGAGGGAGTATGCCCTGTGCGAAACGGACTTCGGCAAGCTTTTATACATGGAGGTAGGCGCCATGCTGGTGGGGCGCATCGTGAACCGCGCGGGGCAGGACGCGTTTTCCCGCGGGGAAGAAAAAGGATATTTCGCATTCGGAGGCTCCACCATCGTGCTGCTTCTCCAGGCCAATGCCGCCGAGCTGGAGGGGCGGTTTTTGCCGGACGCGGAAACGCCTGTGCGCGCCGGTGAGAAGATCGGCATCAGGAGGAAAGACGCATGAAAAAGCTGGCCGGCCTGATCAGGCGCATTCCTCC
>JAGCIC010000074.1 GCA_017648805.1 Clostridia bacterium | reverse complement strand
TTCTGGCACCGCTTCCTGTACGACATAGGCGCGGTCCCCACAAAGGAACCCTACCTTAAGCGCACCAGCCACGGCATGATACTGGGCTCCAACGGCGAAAAGATGTCCAAGAGCCGCGGCAACGTGGTCAATCCCGACGAGGTCGTGGACGAACTGGGCGCGGACGCTTTCCGCCTGTACGAGATGTTCATGGGCGCCTTCGACCAGGCGATCCCGTGGCAGACCGAGGGCGCCAGGGGCTGCCGCCGCTTCCTGGACAGGGTGTGGAAGCTGCAGACCATGCTTTCTGACGCGTGCGGAATATCCACGGACATGGCTTACGACGTGAACTACGCCATAAAGAAAGTCAGCGAAGACTACGAGCAGATGAAGTTCAACACCGCCATCGCCCAGATGATGACGCTGGTGAACAGGATGTATCAGAAAGGCTCCGTCACCAGGACCGAACTTGCGGTGCTCCTGCAGCTGCTCAACCCCGTGGCGCCCCACATCACCGAGGAAATGAACGAAGCGCTCGCGCTCGGTCAGGAACTTGTGCGCAAGCCCTGGCCCGTATGCGACGAGAAGGCGCTGGTAAAGGACGAGGTGGAAGTCGCCCTGCAGATCAACGGCAAGGTGCGCGGCCGCATCATGGTGCCCAACGACCTGACCCGCGAAAACGCCGAGGAGTACTTTAAGGGCAGCGAGGAAGTTATAAAGCTTTTGGACGGCAAGCAGCCCAAGAAGCTTATCTACGTGCCCGGCAGGCTGTTCAACATAGTCATCTGATCACTCTACATAAAGGAGCATTCCCGTGGAGCAGCTTACATACTTAAAATCCATCATCCTGGGGCTCATACAGGGCCTGACCGAGTTTCTGCCCGTGTCCTCCTCCGGCCACGTGATGCTGGCCGAAGAGATCTTCGGGCTCAAACTTGAAGCGGGTCTGGCCGGCGCGTTCACCGTGATGCTGCATGTGGGCACGCTTATCGCGGTAGTGGCGTGGCACTTTAAGCGCATCATCAAAATGCTCGCCCATCCCGTAAAGGGAGAATTAAAGTACCTTATCCTCGCCACAATCCCCACGGTGGTGTTCGTGCTGGCGCTCAAGTATACAGGCTGGGACGACGTGATCGACTCCGTAGCCCGTACGCTTCTGCCCTACGCCTTCCTGTTCACGGCGCTGATCCTGCTTTTGGCGGACGGCATAGGCAAGGCGCGCAGCATCGCGAAGACCTCCCACGGCAAGGTCAGGGCGAAAGACGCGCTTATAATGGGGCTTATGCAGTGTGTGGGCACGTTCACGGGCGTGAGCCGCAGCGGCTCCACCATCGCGGGCGGCCTCGCAAGCGGGCTGAAGCGCAAGAGCGCGGCGGACTTCTCGTTCATGATGAGCATACCCGCTATCCTCGGCGCAGCAGTGCTGGAACTTAGGCATGTGCTCAAAAGCGACGCGCTGCAGACTGCCCTGTCCTCCCAGCTGCCCCAGGTGCTGGCCGGCGTGCTGGCCGCGTTCATAGCGGGGCTCGCGGCGATCGGGCTTATGCTCCGGTTGGTCAAAAAGAGCCGCCTGAAGTGGTTCAGCCTTTACCTCACGCTGCTGGCCGCGCTGCTGATAGTCAACACCTACGTGCACTGGTGGTAAGCCAAACGCTTAAATACGGCGGAAGGAATGCCCTTCACGCTTGCGGCCCCGGTCTCAATACGAGACCGGGGCCGCTGTCATATTCTTTTGTGACGGACTTGCTTCGCAAAACCTGTCAAAGCGAGACCGG
>JAGCIC010000073.1 GCA_017648805.1 Clostridia bacterium | reverse complement strand
GCCCGCGTAGGCGAAGTTGTTCTTGCTGCCCTCAAGGCCGCTCTTGGAGTTTATCTGTATGATGTCGAAAAACAGACTCCGGTCTGCTTCGAACTGGGCTTTCATTATCGCGGAGGCGTATTTGGCGCACAGGAAATAGCCCTTGTAGTTGATCTTGGTCACGAAGTCGAACTTTTCAGGCACCATCTCATCCAGGCTGCCCGCGATGGCCACGCCCGCGTTGGACACGAATATGTCCAGCCCGCCGAAGGTCTCCACGGTCTTTATCACCATGCCCTCCACGCTGGCGGGATCGCTCACGTCCACCTTCACATAGGAGGCGTGCTCGCCGAATTCCTCGGAAACGGTCTTGGCCAGCGCCTCGTTAAGGTCCGCCACCATTATGCTGGCGCCCTCATTCAACATCTCCTTGGCTATGCCGTAGCCGAAGCCCTGGGCCGCGCCGGTAACGATGGCGATCTTCCCCGCCAGGCGGCCGGTCGTCGCGGGCCTCTCGTGCACATGCTCGGCCGCGTACAGTTTCGCTTCTTCAAGCGTCATGATGTTTCCCCCTTATTTGACTACTTTTTTTCTGTAGCTTTCGACTTCCCAATTGGTTATAAAGTCCACAAGTTCCCGGCTCATGGGCTTCTCGCCCCCGAAATAGCCCGCATACCAGGCTATCGCCATGGAATCCTTGACCAGCGCCATGCAGTTGTCCGCCGCTTTGGGAGTGTCCCCGAACGTGAACACGCCCTCGCCTTTGAGTATAAGCACGTTGGATTTGATGGCGTTAACGTCGCAGGCGCTTTCGGCAAAGTCCATTCCCGCGCCGCAGTACACTATCTCGTCGGGATTGAACGGCTCCATGACCTTGCCTGCGGTCCCGATATCCGAGGCGAAGTGTTTGGCCAGGGGGCTGCCCGTAAAGCGCACCTCCGCCTTGCCGCTTACCTCTTTCAGCTTCTGAGCAAACGGCGAGGACGTCTCACCTTCCGCGGAAGGCGCTTCCTCCGCTACGGAAGCAATGGCGTTCAGCATGCCGTTTAAGTGGGTCGCCAGGTCTTCAACCGTGTCGGCGGCGAAAAACACGCCGTGGTTCTCCAGCAGCACGGTCTTTATGGGTCTGTCGGCGCTGTCGAACACGTCCTTCATCAGCTTGGCCAGGGTGTAGCCGGGTTTGCACGCGCTCACCCATACCACGCTTTTGCCGAACAGCTTTTCGCACCAGGCTTCGCCGTCCCGCGAACAGGTGAGCCCGTTCACGAGAGTGGGATGCAGGTGCAGCACGAACTTCTGGGGGAACAGCGCATGCAAAAGCGCTTCAACGCTGGGCCGCTTGTTTTCCTCCCCCGACAGCCGGGCAGCCATGCAGTCGCTCACGAACTTGGCTTCCCGTTCCTTATCGTCAGTGGGATAGGGTTCGTCCAGCATTTTGAGCAGCTTCTCCCTGTCCATGCCCACAAAGGTCTCGGTCACCGCGTCTTTCAGCGCGGTGCCCGAACCCTTCACGTACATCACGTTGCCCTCCTTCATGGAGGTATTGCCGCCTCCGCAGCATACCAGCGTGGGGTTCGCGCCGTACAGGCGGGAAAAATAGATAAGCGGTGACAGGTTCATTTGATCTCCTCCTCCGGGCAGATTAGCTTTACGCCCCGGGCGAGGAGCGTTTCCCGCCACTGGGCATCAAGGGGCGCGTCGGTAACAAAATAGTCGATCTCGTTCAGGCTGCCGATCCTCGCGAACGCGGTACGGTCCAGTTTGGTGTGGTCGCACAGCAGCACCACCTGGCGGGCGCTGCGCATCATGGCGCGCTTGATCAGGGCAGTGTCCTCGTGCCGGTCGGTAAAACCCGCCTCCCGGCTGACGCTGTCGCAGGAAATGATCGCCTTGTCCACGTGATACCCGGACACCATGCTTTCAGCCACATGTCCCGCAAAGGAAGGTGCACTGGAGCGCTTGATCCCTCCGGTGCACATGACCGTCCAGCCCTCCACGGGGCTGATCTCTCCGATTATCTCGATGGAATTGGTGATGACCGTCAGATTTTTAAGACCCTTAAGCTGGGTAGCAAGATAGAACGAGGTGGAGCTTTCATCCATCATAAGGTATTCCCCGTCCCTGACCAGCTCCGAGGCCAGGCGGGCAATAAGCTGTTTGGAGGCGACGTTGGTGCGCCTGCGGGTGTCGTAGGGAGTTTCCAGGCGGGTCTTGCCCTCCGTCATTGCGCCTCCGTGCACGCGCCTGGCAAGACCCTGCTTCTCAAGCTCTTCCAGGTCGCGGCGCACTGTCTCTTCGCTTACGTGAAAGCGGCGGGCCAGTTCACCCACAGTCACCTGTCCATGAGTATTCAGGCTCGTAAGTATGCTTTCCCTGCGCTCTCCCGCCAGCACGAAAACGCCCTCCACAGTAGATATCCCGTACAGTATATCACATTCGGAGTTTCAAATCCAACATTTTCCAATAAAATTTGTGGAGAATATGTGAGTTTTTATTAATTGTGTGGGATTTATCCCAAATTTAACACAAAACCTAAAATACAGCCCCTGCCGTGACGGCAGGGGCAAGCCTGATCTATCCTTTTTCTTTTATGGTCTCCAGGATGCATTCCAGGATATCGCAGGCGGCGTTTACGCCTCCGTTTTTGCCCCGGGTGAGTATGAAGGGCATGTCGCTCTCCCTCAGCCTCTCCTTAAGAGACACGGCGTTTGAAAACCCGTTGAGCGAAGTCAGCACGCTTACGCCCGTCAGTGGTCTGCGCTTGCGGTGCTGTATGATCCTGCTCAGCGCGGCGGGCGCGGAGCCTATCATGAGCAGCTTGCTGCCTTCGCTTTCCAGCGCCAGGTCGACCGCCACTTCCGCTCGGGTGGTGCGCATGGCGTCCGCTCTGAGCAGCACCTCTTTATCGTCTATGTAACACCTGACTTCCAGGGGAAGTCCCTTCGGCAGCATAGTCCTTACCAGGTTCGCCAGTACCTGCGTGTCACATATTATCTCGCCGCCTTTCTGGGTAAGCTGGCGTACGCCGCTTACGGCGGTGGGACTGAACTGCAGGCTGGCACTCAGCGCTTCGTCTCCGGTTTTTTCCCGAAGTTTTTGCGCGACCAGTTGGGTCTCTTCATTTGAAAACGGCTGAACAGATCGGCTGAAATCAGCCACCCGACGCGTCCGCTTTATCATC
>JAGCIC010000072.1 GCA_017648805.1 Clostridia bacterium | reverse complement strand
GCAACATGTACCTTAAAGGCTCCAAGCAGAACCTGGAGCACGTCAAGCGCTTCGGCAAGGTGAGCGAGTTCGGCTACAAGGACTTTATCCCCATGTTCAAGGGCGAGAACTTCGACGCGGACGAGTGGGCGGAGCTGGTGGTCAGAACGGGCGCGAAGTACGCGGGTCCCGTGTCCGAGCACGCGGACAACTATTCGCTCTGGGACAGCGACGTGAACCCGATAAACTCCGTGACCTATATGGGCCGCGACGTGGTGGGCGAGTGCGCCGAAGCCTTCAGAAAGCGCGGCATCAGGTTCCTGGCCACACTGCACCACCAGTGGCTGTGGGGCTGGTTCATGTCCTCAGACCCGGAAGCGGACGTGTACGACCCGAAAAACGAGGTGTACTACGGCCCCGCGCTGCCCCTGGAGACCTGCCGTTACATGCCCTACCGCATGCCGGACGAAAAGTTCTGCAAGGTGTGGCTGGAAAAGGTCAGGGAAGTGGCGACCAAGTACAAGCCCGACGTTCTGTATTACGACAGCCGCCTGCTGATCATCCCCGAGGACGTGCGCCGGGAGGCGGCGGACATCTACTATAATCAGGCGGGCGTCACCGACGGCATAATGACCTACAAGCAGGCGGACTTCCCCAAGGGCGTGGGCGTGTACGACGTGGAGTGCGGCCGCTTTGCCGACAAGCAGCCCTACACCTGGCAGACCGACGACCGGCTGGAGGACAACATAACCTGGTGCATAGTGCAGAACCCCAAATACAAAAGCGCCTACCGCATACTGCAGCAGCTGTGCGACGTGGTGAGCAAAAACGGCAACCTGCTTCTGAACGTGGGCCCCAGCGCGGACGGCACCTTCCCCGAGGAAGCGAAAAAGGAGCTGTACAAGGTGGGTGACTGGCTTAAAAAGTACGGCGAGGCCATCTACGGCACCGTGCCTTTCGACGTGGCCCACGAGGGCGTCACCAAGGCCACCAACGAGGATTACAACGTGGAGCGCGTCAAGCAGCAGATGAAGGACGGCATCGCCATGGAGGCGGGCCAGTACCGCCTGACGGGCCGGGACTTCCGCTTTACCCAGAATGGCAGGACCGTGTACGCGCTGTGCATGGGCCGGAGCGAGAACGGCGAGTACCGCATAAGGTCCCTGGGAAAGGACGCCTGCCTTAAGGATATCGCTTCCGTCGAAGTGCTGGGCGCGGGGAAGGCTCAGTACGTCCACTCGGCGGATTCGCTGACCGTAAAGCTGCCCGATAACGCTCCCGAAGAGGACATTTACGTTATAAAGGTGACAAGGCCATGATCGCTGACACGAACAGATCGCCCTTCGCAAGGGCGCACATGCTTTCCGCCCCGGTAGTGCAGGAGGGCGGTATAATAGGCAGGCGCAGGCACAGTGCGAAAACCAGCATGATACCCCATCTGCTGGATATATTCTCGGACCCGGACAGCTTTTTCCACGCCCTTGAGAATTTCCGAATCGCGGCGGGGGAGAGCGAAGGCGAGTTTCGAGGCAACGTGTACGGGGACGGGGACTTCTATAAGCTGCTGGAGGGCATGGTGCTCTTCGGGCAGGACATCTCCGAATACGCGGCTCTGATCGCGCGGGCGCAGGAGCAGGACGGCTACATCTCCACCAAGCAGATAATCGCCTCCCGCAAGGGGCAGGCGGTGCGCCACGCCGACCAGGACGACTTTGAGGAATACAATTTCGGCCACCTGTTCACCCTGACCGCCGCCGCCTGCCGCATGGGGCAGGGGGAGACGCTGCTGAGGGTATCAAAAAAGGCGGCGGATTACCTGTACAACAGGTACCTGATGGCGCTTAAGGACAAAAAGGCCATGAGCGCGGTGTGTCCCAGCCACTACATGGGCCTGGCGGAGCTTTACCGCCTGACGGGGGAGGAAAAGTACCTGTCCGCCCTGAAAGCAGCGCTGGAACTCAGAAAATACGTGGCAAACGGCACCGACGACAACCAGGACGAGATACCGCTTGCCGAGCAGCGGGAGATGCGGGGCCACGCGGTCAGGGCCACCTACCTGTACGCGGGCGTGGCGGATCTGTGCCTGGAGACGGGGGACCGGGCGCTGGAAGAAGTGCTTTTGAGCTGCTGGGACGACATGGTGAACAGGAAAATGTACATAACCGGCGGCCTGGGCGCGCTGTACACCGGCGCGTCTCCCTTCGGCGACCTGATCAACGCCAAGCGGGTGCACCAGGCCTTCGGCTACGAGTACCAGCTGCCCAACATCACCGCCTACAACGAGACCTGCGCCTCCCTGGGGGGAATAATGTGGGCGAGCCGCATGTTCCAGCTGTTCCCGGACTCCAAATACATCGACTTCATCGAGCGCGCGGCGTACAACCTGGCCTTCGCGGCGGTGAGCCCGGACGGGAACAAATATTTCTACGAGAACATGCTCAGGCGCACCAAAGAAGTTGGCTACTTCCTCATGTGGCCCCGTGAGAGGTCGGACACGTTCAAGTGCTTCTGCTGTCCCACCAACCTGTCCCGCTTCATGGCGCACCTGCCCCAGTACGCGTTCTTCTGCGGGGACGACGTGCTCTACACCGGCCTGTACATGCCCTGCAGGGCGCATATAAGCCTTAAAAACGGCGCCGAGTTCGACATAGAGGAAGTCACCGACTATCCCTGGGACGGGCGCGTGAGCTTCAAAATCGGCAATCATAACGGCGTGCCCTTCCGGCTGCTGGCGCGGGTGCCCGCCTTCGCGGGGGGCGGCTTCAGGGAACTGGACATAAGCGACCCGGAGATCGCATTTGACATGACGCCGCGCCTCATCCGCGCCCATGCCAAGCTGGAGGAGAACGAGTCCAGCGTGTGCGTGATGCGCGGACCCGTAGTCTACTGCGCGGAGGAGGAAGACCTGTCCGGCCTGTACCTGTCCTCCAAAACGGAGTTCACAGAGCAGCGGGTGGATATCTGTGGCGAAAGCGTGGTCGGGCTCAAAACAAAAGGCTGGCGCCTGAGCAGCACGCCCGCCGGCCTTTACGAGGAAGTGGGCGGCGCCGCCCTCGAACCGGAGGATATAAGCCTTATCCCGTACTTCGAGTGGGACAATTCGGGCTTCAAGGAAATGCGCATCTGGATCCCGGTCAGGTATGACGCAAAATAAGCATTAGTGGGGTAAAAGTATGGAACACAAGATCGCGCTGGTCTACACGGGCATGCCCTTCAGCCTGGTCAAACGGGTGGAGGCGGAGCTCACAAAAGTATTCGAGGGGGACAAGCTCACCTTCGTCACCCTGTCGGACCCCTCCATCATCGCCGACGCGGTGAAAAACGGCAGTCCCTCCCATGAGGCGCTCAAACGCCTGAACGCCATGTACGCCCGGGCGGCGGAGGCGGGGGCGGAAGCGATACTCAACATCTGCTCCTCCGTGGGCGACTTTGCGGCCGCCTGCCAGGGCGCGTATGCGCTTATGGGCGTGCCGCTGGTCAGGATAGACGAGGAGATGGCCATGCGCGCCACCGCGTCCTACGACAGGATAGGCGTCATCGCCACCCTGTCCTCCACGCTGGAACCTTCCCTTCGGCTGCTTAGGGCCTGCGCCGAAAAACAGGGCAGGACGGTGGAGCTGCAGGGTGTGCTGGCGGACAACGCTTTCGGAGGCGGCGCGGAAAAACTGATCGAGGCGGCGAAGAAGCTGGATGCTCCCGGGTGCCTGGTGCTGGCCCAGGGCTCCATGGCGGACAACGCCGGGGAAGTGGCCGCGGCCACGGGCCTTCCCGTGTTCGAGAGCCCCTCTAACGGCGCCAAAGCGGTATACCAGGCGGTGAAAGGCAAATGAACTATACGGAACTCGCGCGCATGGGCAACCGCCTGCGCCGCGACATAATCGAGATGATCTACCGTTCCGGTGACGGGCATCCCGCGCCGTCGCTGTCCTGCGCGGACATAGTGGCGTGCCTGTACTTCGGCGTGATGAACGTTGACCCGGAACATCCCCATTGGGAGGACCGGGACCGCTTCGTGCTGTCCAAGGGCCACGCCTGCCCCGCCCTGTACGCGGCGCTGGGGCAGAAGGGCTATTTTTCCCGGGAGCTGTACCCGACCTTAAGGCGCATAGACAGCGTGCTGCAGGGGCATCCGGACATGAAAAAGACCCCCGGCGTGGACATGACCAGCGGCAGCCTGGGCAACGGCCTGGCGGCGGCCACGGGCATGGCGCTGGCAGCGAAGCTCCAAAACAAGAGCTACAGGACCTACGTGCTCACCGGCGACGGGGAGCTGGGTGAAGGCATCAACTGGGAGGCCGCCCAGACCGCGGCGAAGTATAAGCTGGACAACCTTACGCTGATAGTGGACAACAACGGCATGCAGTCCGGCGGCAGCGTGGAGGACGTGGGCGGCGTGGTAAACATCCCAGGCAAGTTCGCGGCCTTCGGCTTCGAGGTCAAAGAGGCGGACGGCCACGACGTAAAGCAGATAATGGACGCGCTCACTTCTCCCCATCCCGGCAGGCCGCTGTGCGTGGTGGCCCACACGGTTAAGGGCAGGGGCGTGAGCTACATGGAGCACAACAACGCCTGGCACAAGGGCACGCCGAATGACGAACAGTATCTTACCGCGGTAAGGGAACTGGAGGCGATGATAAATGGCTGAGATCTCATCCACCCGCACTGCCTTCGTGGAGGCACTGACCGAGCTTATCGAAAAGGACGACAAGGTGGTCATGGTCTCCGCGGACTCCGTGGCGGTGTTCCGCGCGACGGGGCTGCAGAAAAAGTACCCGGAGCGGATAGTCGAGTGCGGCATCGCCGAGGGCAGCGCGGTAATGATCGCGGCGGGGCTGGCTTCCGCCGGGATGAAGCCCTTCGTGTGCGCCTACGCGGGCTTTCTGACCATGCGCGCCGTGGAGCAGATGCGCACGTTCGTGGCTTATCCGCACCTTAACGTCAAGTTCTTCGGTGCCAACGCGGGCATGTGCTCCGGCGAAAGGGAAGGCGTGACCCACCAGTTCTTCGAGGACGTGGGCATAATGCGCGCGGTGCCCGGGTTCACCGTGCTGGCGCCCTATGACGCCGAGGACACGAAACGGATGGTGTTCAAAGCCTACGAGACCGACGGCCCCGTGTACTGCCGCATAGGCAGCGGGCGGGACCCGGTGGTGGGCGGCGGCTTCGTAAAAAGGGAGTACGGCCTTGACGCGCTGATCATCGGCTGCGGCGCGCCCCTCGCGGACGCGGTCGAGGCCGCGGACGAGCTGAAGGCCGAGGGGATAAACGCCACCGTGCTGGGCGTTAACGTGATAAAGCCCCTGGACGAACGGGCGCTCATGCCCTACATAGAGCGGGCAGATAAGGTCATCACCATAGAGGACCACAACATATACGGCGGCCTGGGCAGCGCGGTGTGCGAGATCGCGGGAAAGAAGGTCACGCGCCTGGGGCTCCAGGACGTCTATCCCGAAAGCGGCACGGCCCAGGAGCTGAAAGTCAAATACGGCATCGCGGCGCCGGACGTTATAAAGGCGGTGAAAGCATGAGCGAAGGATATTTTAAGCGGGTCACCCGGTACACGCCCACCCGCATGTGGATCAACAATCCCACACTCGGCGAGTCCAACAAGGCCATAGCCGCGGGGGCGGTCAGCTGCACCACCAACCCCACATACTGCGGCAAGATGCTGGCGAACCCCGAGATGCGGGACATAGTGCTTTCGCTGATAGGCGAGGGCCGGAACATGTACGGGGATGCTTCGGACATAGCCGCTTTCGTCCAGAGAAAGAGCGTAAAGCTGCTGATGGACAAGTTCCTGCCCGTGTACGAGGCGGCGGGGGGCGTGAACGGCTTCGTGTCCCTGCAGGGCGACCCCTTTAAGGAGGACGACCCCGCCAACATCATAAACGAGGCGCTTAAGGACCTGGCGCTGGGCAAGAACTTTATCGCCAAGATACCCACTACTGAGGCGGGCCTGGAGGCGATAAAATACCTGTGCGGCAGGAACGTTCCCGTGATCGCCACGGAGATCATGTCCGTGGCCCAGTGCCTGTCCGCCTGCGAAGCGTACAGATCGAGCGGCGGCAGCGCGCCCGTGTACATCACCTGCATCGCCGGTATATTCGACGACTGCCTCAAAAACCAGCTGGCGGCGGAGGAAATATCGGCGGACAAGGACGTGCTCTTCCGCGCGGGCTGCACGCTGATGCGGGAGGAGTACCGCGTGATGCGTGAAAACGGCCTGCCCGGGCGGCTGCTGGGCGGCGGCGCCAGGGGGCTGCACCACTTTACCGAGTTTGTGGGCGGCGAGTGCGACATAACCATCAACTGGAAGGGCACCGCGGACGCGCTGATAGAGGGCGACACGCCCGTGGTCGAGCGCATGGACGCGCCCACCCCGAAGGAGCTGCTGGACGCGCTCATGCAGGTGCCCACTTTCGCGAAGGCGTATCTGCCGGACGGGTTAAAGCCGTGCGAGTACGCCGACTTCCCGCCCGTAAGGCTGTTCCGCGGCCAGTTCGAGGACGGCTGGAAAAAGCTTTTAAAGGAGATCGAGGACTATGGCAAATAACAAGATCACCAACCTGGCGGACCGCAACAGGGTGGAACTCAGGCCCGGGCTGGTCAAGACCAACCTGTCCTACAACGACGACACCATGCTGTGCCATTTCAAAATGAAAAAGGGCTGCGTGCTGCCCCTGCACAAGCACCTGGCGGTGCAGAACGGCTACGTGATCAGCGGGCGCCTGAAGTACCAGCTGGCGGACGAGAACATGAACGTGTACGAAGAAGGCGTCATAGAGGCGGGCGGCGGCTACGTGTGGGACTCCAACGAGTACCACTCCACCGAGGCGCTGGAGGACATGGAGTTCATCGAGTTTTTCGCGCCCATGCGGCCGGAGTATATCGCGGAATAAGGACCGGTTTTACGGGGCGGCGCTGGGCGCCGCCTCTGCCTTACCCCGCGCGTATCCCCAAGCAAAATGAAAAACCCGCTGCCTGCTGAAGCGGCGCCGCCCGGCTTTCTGTAACACAATTGAAACAATGTTTACGGAAATGTTTATTGCATTTCCCGCTCCCGGCTGTTAACATTAAAATGTATATATATCCGGTGTGTTCTTTGGGCCGAAGGAGTGACAGGTGGAGGACTTTTGCGTTGAGCTCGCGGATGTTCCGTTCAGGATAGTCTGCCGGCATCCGGAGAACAGGGAGTTTTTTAAGGACTACCTGAGCGAAAAAGCGCCGCTGTTCACCCTGAGTCCCACCGACGCGGACCTGGAGGCCGAATGGGCCGCCTTCGTCAGGCGGGACGCGAAAAGGGGGTTTGCCCCTCAGCCCAGGGGCGGCGTCTTCCTGGAGAACAGCGCGATATATACGCAGACCGCGGTAAATCTGGCGAACTTCGGGGTGCTGCAGATGCACGGCTCGGCGCTGTGCATGGACGGACGGGCGTATGTGTTCACCGCCTTAAGCGGTACCGGCAAAAGCACCCACGCCCGCCTGTGGCGGGAAGCCTTCGGGGACCGGGTGTGGATGATAAACGACGACAAGCCCCTGATAAGGGTGCTTGATGACGGGGCAAAAGTGTACGGCTCTCCCTGGGACGGCAAGCATCACTTGAGCCGCAACGCCTCCGCGCCCCTCAGGGCCGTAGCGCAGCTGGAACGCGGCAGGGACAACCGCGTGGAGCCCCTTAAAAAGGCCGATGCCTACGCGCTGCTGATCCGTCACTGCTACGTGTCCGACGCGCCAGCGAACCGCCTTAAGGTGTCCCGGCTGGAAGCGGAACTGCTCGGCAAAGCGGAGTTCTGCCGCCTTTTCTGCAACATGGACCCGGACGCGGCGCTGACCGCATACCGGGGCATGAACGGGGAATATCCCGGCTGACCGGGTTTCCATATATACAGACAGCGATATCCGTAAGGAGGATGCGGTTCATGAAGAAATACGTAAAGCCCGTGCTGGAGGTCGTCGAGATAGAGAACGACGCCATCCTGTCCGCCTGCGCCAGCGGCGTGGACAACGATACCGCCCTGTGCGAAGACAACCCCGAGTGCGCGGATTTCCCCCCGTGCAACGACTTAGCTTGATTTAAGGCCGGTTTTATAAAGGAGAAAACGCTTATGAAGAAGTATGTGAAGCCCGTGCTGGAAGTCGTAGAGATCGAGAACGACGCCATCCTGTCCGCCTGCGCCAGCGGCGTGGACAACGATACCGCCGTGTGCCAGGATCTCACCATCTGCCCGGATTACGCCGAGTGCCAGGATTTCCCCGCGAAGTAAAACGCAACACCCGCCAGTTTGCGGCGCACAGCTGTCTGTGCGCCGCAATCGCGTATAATGGAGGACATAAGTGACCGAGATACGCAAGCCGGACCAGGCGCTCATGAAGACGCTGCCCCGGGCGGTGCCCCGGGAGGGGGAGACCTACGTCCCGAGCCGGTTCACCCTCACATTCGGGCATAAGTCCGGGCAGTACGTGTTCAACACCCTGACCAAGCAGCTGATACGGGGCAGTCTGCCCGCGTCCGCGAAGGCGGGGGAGGGGTTTGACGAACTGATCGAAGGCATGTTCCTGGTGCCCGAGGGGCGGGACGAGACCGCGTTCTACAACGGCGTCTCCTCGGTGATGCGCGCCTACAGCGCGAAGAAGGGCTACCGCTATTTTACCGTGCTGCCCACCACCGCCTGCAACGCCCGCTGCGTGTACTGCTACGAGGAGGGCGTAAAGCCCGTGTCCATGACGGACGACACGGTCAGGCAGACGGTCAGGTTCATACTGGACAACCGCGCCGAGGGCAGGGCGGAGATCAACTGGTTCGGCGGGGAGCCGCTTTTGCGCCCGGACATAATCGACCGGGTGTGCGCGGGGCTCAAGGCGGCGGGCGCGGATTACCGCTGCAAAATGGTGTCCAACGGCAGCCTGGTCACTCCGGATATCGTAGGTAAAATGGCGGGGGAGTGGCGCCTGGAGTCGCTGCAGATCTCCATGGACGGCGCGGAAAAGGACTACATCCCCCGCAAGAACTATTTCGCATGCGATGGCGCATACTTTAAGGTGATCGCGGGCGTGGACGCCATGGCGGGCGCGGGCATACGCGTGACGGTGCGCTGCAACGTGGACGGGGACAACTGGGCCAATATCCCCGAGTTCCTTAACGACATGGAACGGCGCGTCAGAAACAAGCGCAACGTGACCATCTACTTCGCGCCCCTGTTCCAGGCGCGCGAAAGCGGCGGGGACCTGGAACTGTATCAAAAGATACTTGACGCCAGGCAGACAGTAATCTCCGCCGGCTTCAGGACCACGGGCACGGGCGCGTACGCCGGCAGGTTCCGCGTGTTCCACTGCATGGCGGACTCGGGCGCCGCGGTGATAGGCCCGGACGGCAGCCTGTACCCCTGCGAGCACTGTCCCCCTCAGGCGCGCTTCGGGGACATTTTCAGGGGCGTGACGGACGAAAACGCCCGCTTTAAGTTCTGCCGCGCGGACGCGACCCGCGAAAAGTGCCTGACCTGCCCGTTTCTGCCCCACTGCACGAGCTTTGCCGCCTGTCCCATAACCGACGCCCACTGCCGGGAAGTGATGCGGATGCTGACCCTGGCGGCGCTTGAGGACATAATAGACGACGCCGGCGGCGACGCGGCGGAGCAGCCGGACTGCTGAAGGAGACATGTATGAAACTCAATCCCGATTTCATCACCCAGGATATAGAGGACACCCAGTTCCTGGTGCCCATGGGCGCGGAGGCGTTCCGGGGCATCGCCCGGGGCAACGAGACCGCGGCGTTCATAGTGAACTGCCTTAAACAGGAGACCACCGAGGAAAACATAATAGACGCCGTGTGCGCCGAGTACGACGCGCCCCGTGAGACCGTGGCCGAAGACGTCAGGGAGATACTTGACACCCTGCGCCGCATAAACGCGCTCTCCGAATGAGCTCGATCGAGGAAGTGCTCGCCCGGGACGGGGTGCTGGTGTACCGCACCCGGGGCACCAGCATGGAGCCCATGCTCCGCCAGAACCGGGACCTGGTGACCATCAGGGTCCCGTCTTCGCGTCTCAAAAAATACGACGTGGCGCTGTACCGGCGGGGGAAGGACTGCGTGGCCCACCGTGTGATAAAGGTGCTGCCCGAAGGCTACCTTATCCGCGGCGACAACACCTTTAAGACCGAGAGCGTTCCCGACGGGGACGTGCTGGGCGTGCTCACGGGCTTCATGCGCAGGGGAAAACAGTATTCCGCCGACGGCAGGCTCTACCGGCTGTACGCGCGGGCGTGGCACTTCATCTTCCCGATAAGGTACTTTTGGCGCAGGCTGAGAAGGTTCCTTTCCCGCAGACTCGGGCGGGCATTCGGAAGGCGGGGTGACAAGGAGTGACCGACGGCAGGACCGCGCGGGACGTGATATACCTGCTCTCATGCGCCGTGAACGGGCAGGCGCCGGACAAAGAGAGGGCCGCAGGCATGGATCTTGACCGGGTGTTCGCTTTCGCCAAGGGACATATGGTCACCGCGGCGGCGGCGTTCGCCCTTCAAAGCGCGGGCATCATGGACGCGCGGATAAAGGACGCCATAGCTTCCTCCCAGCGTAAGGCGGTGCTGTTCAGGGCGGCGCTGGCGGGCATAAAGCAGCATCTGGAGGCGGAAGGCATCTGGTACCTGCCCCTTAAGGGCGCGTATCTTCAGGACCTGTACCCCGTGTTCGGCATGCGGGAGTTCTCCGACCACGACGTGCTGATCGACGAAACGCGGGCGGCGGACGTAAAGAGCATAATGGAAAAGCTGGGCTACACCGCCGAGCATTACGCCGTGAGCAACCACGACGTGTACGTCAAGCCGCCGTTCCTGAAATTCGAAATGCACCGCGCGCTGTTCAAGCTCGCCCAGGGGGAGGCGCTGTGCGAGTATTATAAGGACGTGCGAAAGCGCCTTATAGGCGAAGGCTGCGAAAAACGCTTCACTCCCGAGGACTGCTACGTGTACCTGACCGCCCACGAACACAAGCACTATTCCGAGGAGGGCACGGGGCTGCGCTCCCTGCTGGACACCTATGTGTTCCTTAAGCGCAACGCGCCCGACATGGACTATGTGGCCGCGCAGACGGAGAAGCTGGGCATAGACGGCTTCGAAAAGCGGAACCGCGCCCTGGCGCTCAGCCTGTTTGACGGCGGAGAGCCCGCGGGGGAAGAAAAGGAGATGCTGGATTATTTCCTCTCTTCCGGCACCTTCGGCAACG
>JAGCIC010000071.1 GCA_017648805.1 Clostridia bacterium | reverse complement strand
AGATCACCGAGCGCGTGCTCAGTGAAATGGGCCGCGGCGTCACCCAGCTGAAGGCCCGGGGCGCGTACACCATGGAGGAAAAGCCCGTGGTGCTGTGCGTGATCTCCCGCCAGGAGGTCACCACCTTAAAGCGCATCGTTGAAAACGAGGACCCCCTCGCCTTCATGTTCATATCCGACGCCCACGAAGCCATAGGCGAAGGCTTCTCGGCGATAAGCGAGAAGTAAAACGAGAATAAAAAATAAAACAATATAAGAGTGTCGCTTATGGCGACACTCTTTGATACTATGATAGATATAGAAGCTTAATCAACTAAAGCTTTCCTTACGGCTTTCACGCCCGGAAAACGCCGAAGCGTTTTCAGCGAAAGGCGCAAAGCTCAAACCGATTGAAATGAATTTTCAATTCATTTCAATCGATCTATTCCCCGTCGAATCCCGGCTTTTTCACGCAGGGCGCGTCCAGCTTTTCCATACGGCAGTCGGGTTTGGCCCAGCGCACGGCGTTCTTTATCACGGTCTGCACGTCGGGATTGTAATAGATGGGGAAGGTCTCGTGGCCGGGCTGGAAGTAGAAGATCTTGCCCGCGCCCCTGCGGTAGCACAGCCCGCTTCTGAACACCTCGCCGCCCTCGAAACCGCCGATGAACACGGTCACGTCCGGCTCCGGCACGTCGAAAGGCTCGGCATAGGTCTCCTCATGCTCGGAGAAGATGTACTTCTTGAGGCCCCGGGCGATGGGATGGGTGGGCTTGGCGACCCACACGCGCTCGAAGTCCCCGTCCTCGCGCCAGGACAGGTTGCAGCTGGTGCCCATCAGCAGCCTGAAGGGCTTGGAATGATGGCCGGAATGCAGGAAGATCGCGCCCATGCCCTTAAGCACCGCCGCCTGCACCCTCTGGGCGACCTCGTCGGGCACCCTGTTGTGGGCCATGTGGCCCCACCAGATTATGACGTCGGTCTTGTCCAGCAGCTCATCGGTGATGTCGTTCACGTTGTCCAGCGTCACCGTGCTGACGGATATGTCGTCCTCGCGCTCAAGGAAGGCCTTGATGCAGCCGTGTATCCCGTCGGGGTACACCTTTCTGACCCGCTCCTCCGTCTGCTCGTGCACGAATTCGTTGTATATCAGGACATTTATCATTCAATTACCTCCTTCGGGCAATTTAGTCGCTTGTTTGCTTTCGATCAGCTTCCATATCCCCAGTGACACCCACCAGCACACGAACGCCAGGGGAATGCCCGTGACCACGTCCACCGCCACGTGCTGCTTGACCAGCAGCGTGGAAGCGCAGATCATCAGCGCGAACACGCAGAAAAACGTTTTGAGGCGGACGCCCGTGGGCTTTTTCGCCCATTTGGTGAACATGGGTATGCACACCATCGCGCTCAGATAGCAGTGCATGGAGGGCAGCAGGTTCATAGGATTCTTGCCCCCGTCCAGCGCGTAGATTATCTTTACCGCCCAGGCGCCCAGGCCGTGAATGGTCTCCGGTTCGGGCCTTATCATGGTGCAGGGATAGAATATGAAAACAATTACGCACACCAGCTTGCTCAGCGCGTCGGCGGTGAACACCCTTACGCAGAGCTCGCGGCTGTCGGCGTACGCCCGCGTGAGCCCCCACACCCAGAAAGGGAACGCCAGCAGGTATACCCATATGAACACGGGCACCATGGGTATGCTGTCGTCCAGCGCGGAGGACAGCACCCGGGGCTCGCCTACGGTGAAGAGCCTGGTGAGATAATAGCTGCCTACCTGCAGCGCGAAAGAAGTGACAAGCAGTATCCGCGCGCTGCGCGGCATGGCCTTGACGTAGTTTATGATAAAAGAGATCAGTTTTTTCATGGATCCTTCCGGTTTTTGCCGTTTACCTTCCCTTGAAGCCGACCACCTGGCCCTGCTTTACGGGCAGTTCCGCCTCCGTATCCAGCGGGAGCGTGAACGTGCAGGCGTCTTTCTTAAGCAGTATCACTATGGTGGAGCCCCCGAACTCGAAGTATCCCTTTTCCTGCCAGCGGGTGAACGCACCCTCTTTTACAAGGTTCGCTATCCTGCCCACCAGCAGCGCGCCCACTTCCATCATCAGCACGCTGCCGAACACGGGAGTTTCCATAAGCGTCCATTCCCGGGTATTCTCGTAAAACACCTGCCTGTGTTTGAGCGCGTTGGGGCGCACGGTGTGGTAAACGCCGGGGATCTGCCTGTGCCTGACGATCCGCCCTTCGCAGGGGAAGATATACCTGTGGTAGTCTGTGGGCGTCAGGCGGAACACCAGACACTTGCCACCGGAAAACGTTTCCGCCAGGGGATCGTCCCTGAGCAGCTGTTTTACGCTGTATGTCCTTCCCTTTATGGGGAACGCGCTGTCGTCGCCTATGTCGTAGGCGGTGAGAAGTCCGTCGCAGGGGGACACCAGCGCCGAGGCGTCCGAAGACACGGGACGTGCGCCTTTTTTGAGCCGGCGGGTAAAAAACGCGTTGAAGCTTTTATACCGCGCCGGCTCGGCCTCGCTTAAGTTTATATCGTGTTTTTTGACAAAGGAATTTACGAACGGCGCGGAAAGGCGGCTGTCCATAAGCCTGCCCGCCGTTTTGGAGATGAACGGCCGCGCCAGCAGCCCCGCCAGCAGCCTGCCCGGGGCCGAAGAATAAATATCCTCAAACATTTACGCCGGGGGCGGCCACCTTGCCGCCGAACAGAAGTACCAGCACGGCTATGCACGTGCCTATGAGCAGCATGATCAGTATCCACCTGCCCCGGGGCTTTTTGATCTTCACCCGGGTGACGTTCAGCACCGCCGCGGCTATCATCACCACGGGGCTGAACCAGTTCGCGCCCAGCAGCGCTCCGATCAGCGCCGCCAGGGGCAGTATCAGCGCGCTTGCGGTGACGGGCAGCCCGTCGTAGTATTCACGCCGGCCCTCGTTTTCCAGCTCCCGGTTGATCTCCTGCACGTTAAAGTACGCCAGCCTTATCACGCCGGCCAGCATAAGCATGCCGCCCGCGACGATGCTCAGCGCGCATACGCCGCACAGGCACAGCATGAACGTCGCCGGCAGGCAGCAGAAGCAGGCCATGTCGCACAGGGAATCTATCTGCACGCCGAAGCGCTTGGCGTCGTCGCTGCGCTTTTTGTCCGTGCGGGCGATCACGCCGTCGAACATGTCGGCAAAGCCGCAGATGAGCATGAATATCATCGACAGTTTGAAGTTTCCGTTTATGGCTGAGGCCGCTCCGCCCACTGCGGACAGAAGCCCCAGATATGTAAGCACTACCGTGTAATTGTAATATCCTATCAACGTTTTCGCCTTCCAGAAAATAATTGGCACACGCCGAAAAAACTATGATGAGTTATTTTATCATACTTTTATGTTTTGTACAAGACGGACAGTGTAAAATTCCCCCAAGATTGACACGGACCGCCCGCGCTGGTATAATAATATGATAGAGAAAAAGTGTTTTCGGGGGAGACATGAAACGAGTTTTCGCCCTTATATTGTGCCTTGTTCTGGCGCTGCCTCTTCTGCCCGTTTCCGCGGAAACGAAAAGCGACTGGGCGGATTTCGAAGTGCACGTGCTGAACGTAGGCAGGAACGACGGCATACTTATAATCTGCGAAGGCGAAGCCGCGTTCATAGACTCCGGCAGCTATCCGCAGGGGGAAAAATGCCGGGATTACATGCTCAAATACGGCGTGACCGAGCTTAAGTACTACATCGCCTCCCATGCCCACCTGGACCACGTGGGCGGGGCGGGGCCCATAGTGGCCGCGCTGCCCACCGAGACGCTGCTGATCGGCTACTCCCTGGCGCTCAAGCCCATGCTGGACCGGGCGGAAAAGAAGGCCGAGAAAGAAGCCATAAACGCCATTCCCACCGTGGAAGTGCGCAAGGGAGACGAATTTCCCCTGGGCGGCGCCGTGATAAAGTGCATTGCCCCCGACAGGATAAAGAAAGTCACCAATTACCGCGACGCAGACGAAAACCAGAACTCCCTGGTCATGAAGGTGACTTACAAAAACGTGTCCGCCATATTCTGCGCCGACGCTCCCAACGAAGTGCTGCTCAAGCTTCTGAAGGAAGAGCCCGGCGCGCTGGACTGCGACATATTCAAGTCCCCCCACCACAACCAGGGGATGACCACCCAGGTTTACGAACAGCTGAAGTGCGGCCACTTCGTGTTCTCCACCTCCGAAAAGTACACTCCCACCGCCGCCCAGATAAACCGCGCCCGCAGGACGGGCGCCCGGGTGTTCATAACCTCCTCCCGCAATTCCGGCGCCATACGCTTTAAAAGCGACGGGGAGACCGTCACCACCCGGACCCAGTACTCCATGAAAAAGACCTGGAAGCTGGGCCTCGAAAAAGTGACCATGAAGGTGGGCAGCACCAAGACCTATTCCCAGGACATGCGCACCAGCAGCATAGTCAACACCCTGTACTTTACCTCCTCCGATCCTTCGGTAGCCTACGCCGAGCCCGACACCGGCAAGATCCACGCCGTGGCTCCGGGCCAGTGCGTTATAAGGGCCATAGCCTTTGACAACACTTACCGGGACATAAAAGTCACGGTCAAACCGAAATAAAAACCTATCCGCCGCGATCTTCGCGCACAATAATTGCTTAAAAAGGAGACACTTATCATGGCAATGGACGACCACAAGGAGCAAATCGTAGTCAAACGTCACAACGGCGTAAACACCGTTATTTACTACCTGGTCTGGATATTCATAGTCATATTCGGATTTATGGGGCTGATAGAAGTGTACGGCTCGATAAACACCATAGCCATGGGCCAGTTCCAGTGGCCCAGCCTGGTGATCGGGCTGCTGCTGGTGGGCTGCGCCGTACTTCTGTGGTTCAAAAAAGACACCCTGCGCGTTGAGTACGAATACGCCTTCACCCGCCTGGGCCCCAAGGCTACGCTGGACGTGAGCCAGGTATTAAACAACTCCAAGCGCAAGTACCTGGCGGAGATCCCGCTGGACATGGTGGAGAGCGCGGGCAGCGTGAACCATCCCTCCTTCCAGAGGTACTTAAGCGGCAGGGACATCAAAAGGCACAACTGGTTCCTTAACCGGGACGCGGACCTTACATACCTGTACTTCGTGAAAAACGGCGTCAAGCACCTGGCCATAATCGAGCCCAGCCCCGACATCAAGACGCTCATCACCACCCGCAACGCCCTCAACTTCGGCGTGTGGCAGGGGGAAAAGCCCGCGTGATATACCTGGATGCTTCCGCCACCACCCGGCCCAGCCCCGGCGTGATACAGGCGTTAAGCGGCGCGCTTCAGGAAGACTGGTTCAACCCCTCCGCGCTGTACCTTCCCGCCCTCAATGCGCACAGGCGCATGGAGGAGTGCAGGGAAACCATATTAAAAGCGTTGAGCGCCCGGGAACACCGGGTGATTTTTACCCCCGGGGGCACATATTCCAACAACCTCGCCTTCTTCGGCAGCCTCAGGCAGGACAGAAGCCGCGTCCGCGCGGCGGTCACCTCCGTGGAACACCCCTCGGTGCTCTCCTGCGCCCAGAGGCTGGAAACGGAAGGCGCAAAGGTGATCTATTTGCCCGTGAACGCCCTGGGCAGCGTGGAGCTTGACGCGGTAAAAAGCGCGCTTAAAGAGGGTCTTGACCTGCTGAGCGTCATGCAGGTGAACAACGAGACCGGCGCGGTAAACCCCGTTTCCGAGATAGTAAAGCTCAGGGACGAACTCTGCCCCTCCTGCCTTCTGCACGTGGACGGCGTGCAGGGCTTTTTAAGGGAAAACATGTCCCTCAAAGGCGTCGACATGTACACCCTGTCCGCCCACAAGATCCACGCGCTCAAGGGTACGGGCGCGCTGCTCGTCTCCGGGCGGGTGCACCTGAAGCCCCTGATATACGGGGGCGGCCAGGAAGGCGGGCTCATGAGCGGCACGGAAAACACCCCCGGCATAATCGCCCTGAACGCCGCCGTCAATGAGATGCTGACAGATACCGGCATGCACGAGCGCATGCGGGCGCTCAAGGACCTGCTGAAAGACGGGATAACCCGGCTTACGCCCTGGGCTAAAGTGAATTCCCCGGAAAACGGCGCGGCTCACATACTCAACATTTCCTTCCCCGGCGTCAACAGCGAGACCCTGCTGCACGCCTTGGAGGAGGACGGCATATACGTGGGCAACGGCTCCGCCTGCTCCGCCAGGGGCAGGAAGGGCTCCAAGGTGCTTTTGGCCATGGGCCTGGGCGACAGGATCGCCCAAAGCGCGCTGCGCTTCAGCCTGAGCCGTTTCACCGCCGAAGAAGAGATCATGTTCACCGCCCGAAAGGTCGCGGAAAAGGCCGAAATGCTGGTGAAATACCAGAGGCGCTGAATTTAGCGCTTTCACGTCACTCCCTGCCGCACGAAAGGAGCGCACAATGAAGAAACTGCTTTCCCTGCTCGTCGTCCTGGCGCTTTTGGGCTGCTGCGCACTGGCGGAGCAGACCGTGTATTCCGACGACTACTACTCCTTCACATACCCTTCCACCTGGAGCCTGGACACCGCCGCCAACGGCGACATAGTGCTTATGTCCCCCGACGGGAACAGCGGCATACTCACCTTCTGCGTGTTCCAGAACTACATCACCATTACCGGCGACCCCGAACAGGACAGCGCGCTTATCCAAAGTTGGATAACCGGCTATTCCGGCCCCAACCTGGACATGAACGGCGAATACGAGTACGTGGAGGTCGCCGGGCTCAGGGGCTACAGCTTTGACGGCTCCTGGAAAGCCACGGGCGACACCGCCCGGTGCGTGATTCTTACGGGAGACACCCACCTGGTCGGCTTCGTGCTGATAGGCGATACGGCGCTGACCGTGGGCGAAACGATGATCGAGAGCGTGGTGCTCAGGTACGATTTCCTTAAGGACGGTGCCGATGAAGGCTGGCTGACCTGGAGCAACGACCTGATCTCCGTCGGCTATCCCGACACGTTCTCGCTTATGGATACGGGCTCCGGCGTGCTGTTCTCTGACCCCAAAATCCAGAACAACGCCTACGCCGTGACCATATATCCCATCGATTTCGAGTATGACGACATGTACGCCCCGCAGTTCGCCACCATGGTGCTGCCCAAGTCCACCGGGCTTACCGCCGACCCCCAGACGGAGATAATCGACGGCCGCGTGTTCGGCGTGATAAAGGGCGATGTGTCCGGCGCAAGCCTTGCGCTGTACCTGACCGGCAGTGGAAAGACCGTGGCGGGCGTGCTGTTCATAGGCAATGACGTCGTGGCCATCGCCGAGGACGTGCTTAAAACGCTGGTCATCAAATAAAACACAAAACCGTTATCTGAAAGGCGCATAATGAGAGAAGTACTTCTGGTCCGTTTCGGCGAGGTCCACCTAAAGGGCCTGAACCGCCCCTATTTCCTTAAGACCCTGGTGGACGACATCAGGAAGACCCTGGGCGAAGGCCGGGTATGGCTGAGCGAGGGCCGCATATACGTGAGCGATTTCGCTGACATGGAGACTGCGATAGACAAGGTCAAAAACGTGTTCGGCGTGTACTCCGTGTCCCCCGCGGTGGAGATGGAAAAGGACCTGGACAGCATCCTTGCCAAGGCCGCCGATATGATGAAGGACGTAAAGGGCTCCTTCAAGGTCATCTGCAGGCGTAGCGACAAGTCTTTCCCCCTGAACTCCCAGGTGCTGGCGGGCGTCGCTGGCGAAAAGATACTTGAGGCCAACCCCTCCCTGACCGTGGACGTGCATCATCCCCAGACGGAGATGTGGATAGAGATCCGCGACCACGCCTACCTGTGCAACCGGGAGATAATGGGCGCGGGCGGGCTGCCCATGGGCACCGCGGGCCGGGGCATGCTTTTATTGAGCGGCGGCATAGATTCCCCCGTCGCGGGCTACCAGATCATGCGCCGGGGCGTGCATCTGCAGGCGATCCACTTCGCCTCTCCCCCCTACACCAGCGCTTTCGCCCGGGACAAGGTGCTTACCCTGGCGCGCCTCACTGGCGGCTACCAGTACGGCATGAAGGTGCACATAGTGCCCTTCACCAAGCCCCAGCTGGAGATACACGAAAAGTGCGAGGAAGGCCTTGGCACTGTGATAATGCGCCGCTTCATGATGCGCATCGCCGCGAAAGTCGCCGAAAACGAGCGCTGCAGCTGCCTGGTCACCGGCGAAAGCATAGGCCAGGTGGCCTCCCAGACGCTGGAAGCCATGATGTGCACCGAAAACGTGACGCTCATGCCCGTGTTCAGGCCGCTGATCGGCATGGACAAGCTGGAGATAATCCGCATCGCCGAAAGGATCGGCACCTACGAGACCTCCATACTCCCCTACGAGGACTGCTGCACCGTGTTCACCCCCCGCCACCCCGTGACCAAGCCCCGCCTGGACAAAGTGGAGAAGGAAGAAAGCAAGCTGGACGTTGAAAGTCTGGTAAACGAAGCCGTAGCGGGCATAGAAGTGGAGTACGTATAATTTAAGCACATGACGATACCTGAACTGCTCGACAACCTCACAAACGATCCCGGCTTCATGGCCAACGTGGAGTGCATGCGCACCCTGCCGGCGAACCCCGCCTCCTACGCGCCTTTTCCCGAGACGCTGGACAGGCGGATCGTCGACGTGCTCAGGCAGCGGGGCATCACGCAGCTGTACTCCCACCAGGCGCGGGCGCTTGAGCTGGCGTTCAGCGGAAAAGACCTGGTGGTGGTGACGCCCACCGCCTCCGGCAAGACGCTGTGCTACAACCTGCCGGTACTGTCCTCCATACTTAAGGACAGTTCCGCCCGGGCGCTGTACCTGTTCCCCACCAAGGCGCTTTCCAGCGACCAGGTGGCGGAGCTCTACGGCATGATAGAGGCGCTGGGCGAGGACATAAAGGCTTTCACCTACGACGGGGACACCCCCGCCTCCGCCCGCACGGCCATCCGCCAGGCGGGGCACGTGGTGGTGACCAACCCCGACATGCTCCACCAGGGCATACTGCCCCACCACACCCGCTGGGTCAAGCTGTTCGAGAACCTTAAGTACGTGGTGATAGACGAGATCCACGCCTACCGGGGCGTGTTCGGCAGCAACCTGGCCAACGTAATACGCCGCCTAAAGCGCATCTGCGCGTTCTACGGCGCGGACCCCACCTTCATCTGCTGCTCCGCCACCATCAAAAACCCCGGCGAACTGGCCGAGGTGATGACCGGGCGGGACGTGACCGTGGTGGACAACAACGGTGCGCCCCAGGGCAGGCGCCACGTGATATTCTACAATCCTCCCGTGGTCAACCGGCAGCTGGGCATCCGCGCGGGCAGCATACCCGAGACGCGGCGCATCTGCTCCCGCCTGCTTAAGGACGGCATAAAGACCATCGTGTTCGGCAAAAGCCGCCTGACCGTGGAGGTGCTGACACGCTACCTGAAGGACGAGGTGCGCGACCCCATAGGCAACGCGGGGCGCGTAAGGGGCTACCGGGGCGGCTACCTGCCCACATTAAGGCGGGAGATAGAGACCGAGCTGCGCCGCGGCGGCGTGGACATGGTCATCTCCACCAACGCCCTGGAGCTGGGAATAGACATAGGCCAGCTGGACTGCTGCGTGATGTGCGGCTATCCCGGCACCATCGCCTCCACCCGCCAGCAGGCGGGCCGCGCGGGGCGCCGGCAGGCGGAGAGCCTGACCATACTTGTGGGCTCCTCCAACCCCCTGGACCAGTACATAATGAGCCATCCGGACTTCTTTTTCGACCAGTCCCCCGAAATGGCGTTCATAAACCCCGACAACCTGTACATACTGCTCAACCACCTCAAGTGCGCCTCCTACGAGCTGCCCTTCGAGGAGGGCGAGACGTTCGGCGGGTTCGGGGAGACGGGCGAACTGCTCTCCTACCTGGAGGACCAGAACATACTGCGCAAGGTGTCCGGCAAATGGTACTGGATGGCGGAGGAGTTCCCCCAGGCGGGCATAAACCTGAGGAGCGCCTCCGACCAGAACTTCGTCATAATCGACATCACCGATCCCAAGCATCACCGCGTGGTGGGCGAAATGGACCGCTATACCGTGCCCATGCTGCTGCACAAGTACGCCATATACATGCACGAAGGCCAGCAGTACCAGGTGGAAGACCTGGACTTCGACGACAAGAAGGCCTACATCCGCCGGGTGGACGTGGGCTACTACACCGACGCGGACCTGACCACATCCCTCAAGGTGCTGGACGAGTTCGAAAGCGACGAAGAGCAGCTTCTGGGCCGCCACAGGGGCGAGGTGCTGGTGTCCAGCATAGTCACCGTGTTCAAGAAGATCCGCTTCGACACCCACGAGAACCTGGGCTGGGGTCCCGTGACCCTGCCCGAGCTGGAAATGCAGACCACCGCCTGCTGGTGGACGCTGCCCGAGGGGCTGGAGGAGGAGTTCGGCAAGGAGGAGACTAAGACCGCCATGGTGGCGCTTTCCTACCTGATGCGCCACATCGCACCCACCTTCCTTATGTGCTCCGTAACGGATATAAACGTGAGCTATCACGTGAAGGACAGCTTCTCCCAGAAGCCTACCCTGTACCTGTACGACATGATCCCCGGCGGCATCGGCCTGAGCGACCGCGTGTACGAAATGAACACCGAGTTTTTCCGCGAAGCCAAGCGGCTGCTTAACGCCTGCCCCTGCACCGACGGCTGCCCCTGCTGCACCGGCGCCGCGGGCGTGGGCGCGAAGCACACCCTGCTCATGATACTGGGCCGCCTGCTCGGGGAATAGTTTTTCCGCGCACATTTCCGCCACGGCGGGACAGACATATTTTTTCCCTATACACAGCCACTCAAGGAGGTAACGCATGAAGATACGCCTTAATCCCGACGAGGAAGTCGTCAAGACCATCAAGGAAGGCCTGAAGATGAAGGACGGCTACTGCCCCTGCCGTCTGGAAAGGACTCCCGACACCAAGTGCATGTGCAAGGAATTCCGCGACCAGATCGCCGACCCGGAGTTCGAGGGCTTCTGCCACTGCATGCTGTATTACAAGGAGAAATAAGCCTTCTCCACCCTTTCTCCCCGCAACAAGGAGGATGACCCCGCAATGCTCAATTACACCCACGAGATACCCACCAGGATCTTCTTCGGCAAGGGCCAGATCAGCCGCCTGGACGAGGCGCTGCGGCCCTTCGGCACCCGCGTGCTGCTCACCTACGGCGGCGGCTCCATAAAGAAGATCGGCTTGTACGACACCGTTATGGACATACTTTACAAGGGCGGCTACACGGTCACCGAGCTGTCCGGCATAGAGCCCAACCCCCGCATCGAATTTGTGGAAAAGGGCGTGGAGCTGTGTAAGGCGCACGATATAGACGTGATACTCGCGGTGGGCGGCGGCAGCACCATAGACTGCTCCAAGGCCATCGCGGCGGGCGTGTTCTACGAAGGCGACGACCTGTGGCAGATGGTGACTTCCCGCCACGGCACGCTCAAGGCCCTGCCCCTGGTGGACGTGCTCACCCTGAGCGCCACCGGTTCCGAATACGACGGCGGCGGCGTGATCTCCAACATGAAGCTCAACCAGAAGCTGGGCAACATGTACACCTTCCCCGCCGTGTCCATCTGCGACCCCACCTACACCTTCTCCGTGTCCAAATACCAGACCGCCGCGGGCAGCGCGGACATAATCAGCCACATCTGCGAGGAATACTTTTCCGCTACGCGGGACAGCGACCTGGCTGACGGCATAGCGGAGACCATACTCAGGTCCGTGATCAAAAACCTGCCCATTGCCCTTAAGGAGCCCGACAACTACTCCGCCCGCGCCAACCTGATGGCGGATTCCTCCGTTGCCTGCTCCGGCATCCCCTCCTACGGCAAACAGGGCACCGGCTGGCCCTGCCACGCCATGGAACACGAGCTTTCCGCGTTTTACGACATCACCCACGGCGTGGGCCTGGCCATACTGACCCCCCGCTGGATGCGGCATATACTTAAGAAAGACCCCTCCTGCGCCTGGCGCTTCGCCGGCTTCGCCCGCAACGTGTGGGGACTGGACGGCGAGGACGAGCTCGCCCTGGCCAAAGCGGGCATAGACCGCCTGGAAGCCTTCTTCCGCGAGAGCGGCATCCCCATGACGCTGACCGAGCTCAATATCGGCACGGAGCACTTCGGCGAAATGGCCGCCCACGCCAATACGGGCGGATACCTTCAGTACGCCTTCGTGCCCCTGACAAACGAGGACATAGTCGAGATATACAAGGCGTGCCTGTAAGGCCGCCCATCATTCATCACAAGGAGAATCATCATGGAAGTAAAGGTAACCGCAGCAACTTTCGAGCAGGAAGTCGTCAAAAGCGACATCCCCTGCATAGTGGATTTCTGGGCAACCTGGTGCGGCCCCTGCCGCATGCTGGGTCCCGTGCTCAGCGAGATCGCCGAAGCCAACGAAGGCAAGCTCAAGGTGTGCAAGGTGAACGTGGACGAAGAGCCCGCCCTTGCGCAGCAGTTCGGCGTCATGTCCATACCGCTGGTCATACTGTTCAAGGACGGCCAGGCCGTAAAGCAGTCCCTGGGCTACAGGCCCCGCGCCGCTCTGGAAGCAGAACTGGGCATCTGACATCCTCCGCTTTCCGCGTATCAAAACAGCCTTCCCTTTGCCGGGAAGGCTGTTTTTTCCATAAATCAAAACCGCATTATAAGCTTATGTCGGCGTCCTTGTACCTGACGGCGGCGAGCCACAGCGTCTCCCGGTCTTCGCCTTTGTTTATTTCCAGCCTGAGCCGCCCGTCCGTCTGAAGGGAGATGATCAGCTTTTCGCCGCCCGTGAGCTCGGCCGAAAGCGTGCCGTCGGCGAAAGTGAAATTCCACCAGATGTCCCCGAAGCGCTCCCCGCCCAGGGCGACCGACTCGCCTTCGATGTAGATGTCCGTGGTGTCTCCCAGGGCTTCTGCCAAAGCGGTGGTGCCCGCCCTTTCCACGTACAGGCTCTTCCAGTACCCGCTGAACCAGTCCGGCCCCGAGGCGGGCATGACGCCCGCGGGCTTGTATACCACGGCGGGCTCGCGGGTGTAAAACAGGCCCAGATCCCCCTGCACCATGAACGTGTCGCTCACAACGTTTATGGGCGAAAACCCGTCTCCGTCAAGCAGCAGAAAGCTTTCCGACATGGTCCACGCGCCCGTCTGCGCCTCCCCCAGCACGCTGAAAATGTATGTGCCATCCGGGTCCAGCGACAGGCTCACGGGAATGCCGTTCAGGTCGGCATACCAGTTTCCCGCGGCGGGGTTTTCGCTCTCCGCCTGCGCAAAAGCGGCGGAAGCAAGGAGCAGGAGAAAAGCCAGAAGTATGGCAAGTATTTTTTTCATGACCGTATCTCTCCTTTTGATCCTGATCGCTTCACTCAAAATAGCTTTCCTCGTAATTGTCTGCCGAAGCTTCCTGTCCGCCGGAATCCTTTACGACGAGCTTGTAGTGATAGCAGTCATGTGCCTGCCGCCATTCGGAATCAAATTTATAGAAGAAATCGTAATCTGCGTCAACAATAAAGTAATATTTCTTCACGAGAGGATCGTATTTTTCTATATCACGTTCTTTTGCCAGGGCTTCGGCATACTGATCCTCAAGACCCGGGCCATATTCGTCACCTCCTATCAGTCCTCTGTAATACACCTCTATATGATAGGGCGGGAGCCCTCCGACTATATTGAAATCGAGCTCCAGGTATCTTGGGTCGCCGGCCGAGTTAAGCTCCATAAATGATATTTCCAGCTTTTCACCGTGGCTGACCTTTCCGCTTTCGGGTCCCGTTACCATGCCAAAATCCGATCCGTCATCGTACGCGCCCATCGGGATTTGGCGCAGCAGGTCCAGTGTATCGTGGGCGCTGTCGCCGTTTTCGCGGGGCGTGTAGCCGGGGTCGTCGGAGTCAAAGGCGCAGGCGCGTTTTTCGGTCTCGCCGCAGCGTGTGCAACGGCGCTGCTGCATGCCCTCCTCGTCGGGAGCCGCACGCTTTATTATCACCCATTCCGTCCAGTCATGCCCCAGGGGCTTGTCGTTGCCCGTGGCGGAGTGAGCGCCGCAGCGCTCGCATTCCCAGTAAAACACGCCGTAATGCGTGCAGTCCGCCGGGCTCACGTACACCTGTCTTGAAAATTCATGGCCCAGGGCGGGCAGCTGCTCCACCTTTTTCTCCCCGCAGGTGCAGGTATACACAGCGTAGCCCTCCTGTGTACAGGTGGGTTCTTTGCGGCCGGCCAGCCTCCAGTTGTGCGAGGTGTGCACTGTGGTGCCCGTTGCGGCGGCCGTCATCAGAGCCGGTACTATCAACAGCGCCAGGATCAAAGCAATAAGTTTTTTCATGCTTGCCTCCTTTGGTTCGGGATGTTCGGTTTGCAGGAAGTAGGCTTTTATAAAAACGCAGAAGGAGCGTCTTAAGCGCTCCTTCCGTCACTTGCGTATTACAGCCCCGCGACCAGTTCGGATCGGTAGCCCAGTTCCTGCTTTAAGCATTCGCTGTCCGGCAAAGTGGACATAAGCGCAGCCAGCTTCCCTTTTATATACGGATGAGCGCAGGCAGCCGGCACCAGCGCGGTCTCAAAGGCGTTAATTTCCACTTCTCCGCCGTCCCAGCCCATCACGCATGGCTCCAGGGGCGTTACGAAGCACATGTATTTGTTGTTTATCGGCATTTTGCCGCACACGTTTAACCGCGCCAGGCAGAAGTTTTCGTCGGATATGAAGTAGGTGACGCTGCCGCCTTCCCTGAGCACCGTGGCGCCTTCCAGCTTGCCCAGCTTTATGTCCGTGCGGCTCACGTCCAGCGCCTTTTGGGTGTGCAGCTCACGGGGCTTGCCGTCCTTGCCCACGCGCCCCCAGTCCCAGAAACGGTAGGTGGCGTCGGAGGACTGCTGTATCTCGTACACCATCACCCCGCCGCCCAGCGCGTGCACGCAGCCGTGGGGGATGTAGTACACGTCGCCCGCCTTGGGGTACACCCAGTTCAGGCACTCCTCTATCCTGCCTTCGGCCACGATCTCGTCCAGAGGCTTGTCCAGGGGCTTTAAGCCGTAGGCGATGCGGCTGCCCTCGTCGGCGGAAACGATCATCCACGCCTCGGTTTTGCCCAGCTTGCCGTCGTTTTCAAGCGCGTACTCGTCCCCGGGATGCACCTGCACAGAGAGTATGTCCTTCGCGTCCAGGAGCTTCAGCAGCAGCGGGAAGGGACGCTTGTCTGTGCCGGTCACGCCGGCATAGTCGTCTTCCAGCGCCTTTGACAGGGGCCGGCCTTCGTACGCGCCGTTTAGGATCACGCTTTCCAGGCCCTTCAGGTCGCTGACTTCCAGGCTTTCGCCCACCCGGTCGCCGGGAGTGTCCTTGCCCAGCCACTCGGCGAGCCTTTCGCCGCCCCAGGGGGTCATCTCCCCCCAGCGGTACGCGGGACGCATCTTGAATATTTCCATAAAAACCTCCGATAGCAGCTGTCAGCTTTTAGCTGTTAGCTTTTAGAGCGGCTTCGCCGCAGGATCACGGGGTAAAAACCGTACATGTGGTCGTCCCGGGCGGCACCATTTCCTGTTCCGATCCGCAGCGGCGGCATGTACGGCGCGGGGATCACATTTTTTCGGGAGCGGCGATGCCTATCAGCGCCAGCGCGGTCTTGATGGTCCGGCGGGCGGCGCGGGTGAGCATCAGCCTTGCCGCCGAGGCAGAGGCGTCCGCGTCCAGTATGCGGTGCTCGTAATAGAAGCGGTTGACTGCCTTGGCCAATTCGCAGGAGAAGCGGGTGATGTAGGAAGGCTCGTTCTTCTGCGCGGCCAGTTTGACCGTCTGGGGGAACTCGTCTATCAGGCGCAGCACCGCCTGGCTCTCCGGGTCGCCCAGCGCCTCAAAGTCGGGCGCGGCGGAGATATCCTCCGCTTTCCTGAGCACGCTGCACAGCCGGGCGTGGGTGTACATCACGTAAGGGCCGGTCTCGCCATCAAAGTTGAGCGCCTTGTCCCAGGTGAAGTCTATGTCCTTGATGCGGCCGTTGAACAGGGCGAAGAAGATAACCGCGCCGATGCCGATCTGTTTTGCGATCTCCCCGCGGTTCTCCAGGTCCGGGCTCTTTTCGGCGATTATGCTTTCCGCCTTTTCGATGGACTGGGTGAGCAGGTCTTCCAGGTACACTATGCGGCCTTCCCGCGTGGAAAGCGACTGTCCGCTGAAGGACACCATGCCGAAGTTCACGTGCTCGCAGCCCTTCGCCCAGTCCCAGCCCAGCAGCTCCATCACCTTGAACAGCTGCTTGAAGTGCAGATCCTGCTGATACGCCACCACGTACAGGTTCTTGTCGAAATCGTAGGTGTCGTGGCGGTACTTGGCGGCGGCCAGGTCGCGGGTCATGTACAGGGTGGCGCCGTCGCTGCGCAGGATTATGGCGGGAGGCATGTTCCACTCGTCCAGCTTGACTATCTGCGCGCCCGCGTCCTCCACCAGCAGGTTTTTCTGCCTGAGCTCGTCCACCACGGGCTGCATCTTGTCGTTATAGAAGCTTTCGCCGGCGTAGGAATCGAACTTCACCCCCAGCATGTCGTACACCTTTTCGGCGTCCTTCAGGGTGACTTCCTTGAACCAGCTGAATATCCTGAGGGCTTCCTCGTCCCCGTCCTCTATCTTCTTGAACCAGGCACGGCCCTCGTCTTCCAGGGCGGGATTTTCCTTGGCTTCGGCGTTGAAGCGCACGTAGAGCTTCACCATCTCGTTCACGCCGCCCCGCTTCACGGTCTCCTCGTCGCCCCAGCGCTTGTAGGCGGCGATCATCTTACCGAACTGGGTGCCCCAGTCCCCCAGATGGTTGACGCCCACGCAGCGGTAGCCCAGGAAGCCGTATATCTTGTACAGGGCGCTGCCTATCATGGTGGTGGACAGATGGCCGATGTGGAAGCGCTTGGCGATGTTGATGGAGGAGTAATCGATGACCACCGTCTTGCCCGCGCCGATGGTGTCGCCGCCGTAGTTCTCGCCCTTTTCCAGCTCGGTCTTAAGCACGTTTTCGGCGTAGGCGGCCCGGTTCACATAGAAATTAAGGTAACCGCTCACGCTCTCCACGCGGGAGAACAGGGGGCTGTCTATGGCGGCTTTCAGGCCGTCGGAGATCATCTGCGGCGCCTTTCTGAGCACGCGGGACAGCTTAAAGCAGGGCAGGGCGAAGTCGCCCATGTCCGGGGTGGGCGGGGTCTCGATATAGTCCGTAAGCGTCTCGGGAGCGACCTCGGCGCCGAAAGCGGATTGGGCGGCCCGGGAAGCCAGCAAAGCGGCCTGGTATTTAAAGTCCATAATATATACCTCTGAGGGTGGATTCAGCCTTCCCTGAACGGGAAGGCTTTGCAGATGAAACAAACGAAATATCGCATTTCCGTCCGGCGCGGGCAGGACACGGAAAACCGGCGGCCGTTACAGCCCCAGCGCCTTTACCCAGCGGCGGGCGATCAGCTCGTGGCCCACGCTGGTGGGATGCACGCCGTCCCTGAGCCACCAGTCGGCGGGCGCCAGGCGGGCGGCCTCGTCGAAGGCGGCCTGCAGGGGCACGAACACGGCTCCGTATTTTTCCGCGACCTTTTTGGCCATTTCGGCGCGCTTAAGGCACTCCGTGCGGAAGTATTCCCACCTGTCCGGGATCTCCTCGGTGGCGCAGGTGGCGCTTGCCTCCAGCACGAAGGGCTCCAGTATCACCAGTTTGATGTCCGGCAGGGCGGCCTTGACCTCTTTTAGCAGCAGGTCGTACACCATAAAGTACTTGTCCGCGTCCACGCCGTTATGGCCGCCTATCTCGTGCCACACGTCGTTTATGCCGATCAGCACGGACAGCACGTCGGGCTTAAGGTTGATTATGTCCCGCTTGATGCGGGCATACACGTCCACCACCCTATCGCCGCTCACGGCGCGGTTGATCACGTCGTACACGCCGGGATAGTCTACGCCCAGCCTGCCCTTCACGAACGCCGGGTAGCCGGTGCCGGGATTCATGTCGTTATTGCGGTCGCGCCCCGCGTCGGTTATGGAGTCGCCCTGAAACAGTATCCTGGTCATGCTCTTCTCCTTACAGTTTGGTGAAGGGATAGTTTTCGCCGAAGTCCTCCACGGTGACCTTCTTCATCCTCTGCTCCTTTACGGGGCGGTCGCTGCGGTCGGTGTCGCAGGACGCGATCCTGTCCACCGCCTCCATGCCTTCCGTGACCCGCCCGAAGGCCGCGTATCCGCCGTCCAGGTGCGGGGCGTCCTCGTGCATGATGAAGAACTGGCTGCCCGCGGAATTGGGCATCATGCTCCTTGCCATGGAGATCACGCCGCGGGTGTGCTTGACGGGATTGATGAACCCGTTCTGCTTGAACTCGCCCTTGATGCGGTAGCCGGGACCGCCCATGCCGGTGCCGGTGGGGTCGCCGCCTTGGATCATAAAGCCCTCGATGACCCGGTGAAAGATCAGCCCGTCATAAAAACCTTCTTTGGCCAGTT
>JAGCIC010000070.1 GCA_017648805.1 Clostridia bacterium | reverse complement strand
CCTGCCTGCTCCGCCGTCTTTATGACACGCAGGGGGACTTCGATAGAGCCGGATGGAACCTGAACGAGGTGCTGCAGTAGACATCGGCTCACCCGCCGGAAAGAGGTTGGTTATCGTTATGGATACACATATTCATGAACAGATACTGATGGAACAGTTCAACGCCGTCCTTACAGATCTTGATCTGTGCGTTGACCTCTATCATAAGACGCATAAGCAGGGTCACCTTATCGCGGCAGTGCAGAAATGGGGCATACTGTGCGGGCTTGCCATGGCGGCAAAGCAGTTCGGGATAGTCTCGCTGCAGGAGGCGCTGGATAAAATAAACCCGCCCCGAGAGTGACAGCGCATTATGTTGTTTAATGTGTCTCACAGGTCAGCTCAAGCCGGATCGGTTTTGTGCCTGCTCTCTCAAGCATAAAGCCGCATTGAGAGACACGATTTGCTACTATGGCTTGACTGGCTCTTATCAACATGTTAAAATATTGATAAATTAATAAGGACTTGGGCGCATCATCCGATGCGCGCTGTCTGTTTTGATAAGGAGGCGGGAGATACAGGTATGAGTTCGCCGCGGCTCAAAGCCGCACGCAGGTTTTCACCATCATGACACTGAGAAAAGGAGTTGTATGGTATGACTAAGAAGAAGTTCAGAACACTTGCGGTGATCTTCCTGGCGCTCATAATCATCTTCAGTTTCAGCGCTCAGCTGATCATCACCCGCGGTTTCTCCATCAGCGTCCAGCACGTGACGCTTGAAGTCAGAGGCGCCGACCTTACCATGGACATCTACCGTCCCTCCAAGGTCACGGCGGACACGAAGCTGCCCTGTATGATACTCAGCCACGGCGGTTCGGAAATGATGTCTGTTGACAGCATCCACGCCTGGGAGTACGCCCGCCGCGGCTACGTGGTAGTCAACGTGAATATGTACGGTGCGGGCACCGCCGACATGCCGGACTACTTTGAAGACGGCAAGCCCTACAACCGCAACCAGGGCACCAGCGGCCTGTACGACGCGCTGCAGTACGCCCGTTCCATTTCCTACGTGGATCCCACCCGCATAGGTATGTGGGGTCACTCCCAGTCCTACTCCATCTACGGCCCCGTGCTTGTGCTGGACGGCTCTTTGCTGTCTCTGAACGACCGTATGTTCAATGCCCTGCACGACGAGTTCGGCCTTGAGATCACCGCCGAGCAGCTGGCGCTGAACGCCGACGATGTGGCGGCTGAGAACCTGAACGAAGACCAGATGAGGGAATATGAATACATCAAGGCCGAGCAGCAGAAGATAGTTGACAACTACGTTGTGGCGGCCCGAGTATTCGACAATAACTGCTGCCTTATGAAGACCACAGTGGCCGGCATCGAAGTGACCCGCACCGTCCACACGAACCTGCAGATCGGCGGCGAGCGCAACGGCACTTCCGCCACCTCCGCCACCCGCTTCACCCTGCCCAGCGAACGGTATAAGCAGATCTTCTGCCAGGACGGCGCCATGGAGCGCAACTCCTACTACGCCATCCCGGACACCGTAGCCGACCCGGCTGCCCGCTCCACCATGCTGGGCACCGCGTTCAAAGACAGCGTAGCTACCAACGCCGAACTGCGCGAAGCCTTTGAGAACCGCAGCATATTCTTCACTTACAACCCCTCCACTCACCACAACGGCAACCTGTGGTCGCCCGAAGCGGTCAGCACCACCATGGAGTTCTTCACTCAGGCGCTGCGCTACAACAACGGCGATCTGAGCGACCCCGCCACCCAGCCCATAAGCACAAAGGATCTGACCGGTTCCTACATCACCATAGCGCTTACCACACTAGCTACCTTCTCGCTGCTCGCCTTCCTGTGCGCGCTGGCCGGTGTGCTGCTGTACAAAGATTCCTTCGAAGGTCTGGCTGTGCCCGCGTACCAGCCCAGACTTAAGATAAAGAGTCTCGACTTCCTGCTGGTGACCATAATCGCCGTCATTACCACCTTCGTTGCCGCGAAGTTCGGTTCTAACGAAGATCTGGGCATGAAGACTTCCAACGCCGTGATGAGCAAGTTCCTGCCCACAGAGCCGGGCCATACGCGCCTGTGGTGGATGATCGCGACCACCGCCGCCTGCGGCGCCGTGCTGTTCGGCATCTTCGCGCTGGTCAACCACTTCGTTAAGGGCAAAAAGCCCACCACTGTTGCGAAGATATCCGACCTGCACATAGGCATAGGCTTCAAGAACGTGTTCAAGACCCTGTGGATGTCCGTGATACTGTTCATAGCCGCCTACATCCTCACCGCTTTCGTGATGGGCGCCTTCGACGGACGCTTCCAGTTTATCGACGGCAGCCTTGAGCTCATGAAGCCTTACTCCTTCGTGCGCATGATCAAGTACTTTGTGGTGCTGCTGCCCTTCACATTTGTGATCAGCGGGCTTAACAACCTGACCATATTGGACGGTGTGAGCGACGGGGCCGACACTGCCATATCGGTAGTGGTCAACTCCCTTGGCGCCTGGTTGTTCATAGGTATCGCTTCCATCGTCACCTTCTCCACTCCCGACCACATGACCTTCTGGGGTCTGCACACCATGCTGCCGGCGATCTTCCTGGTGCCGATGTGCAACTACCTGTACCGCCGCCTGTACAAGAATACAGGCAGCATCTGGGCAGGCGCGTTCTTCGTGGCCCTGTTCATCGCATGGCGTCTGGCGGGCTATGTGTCCCACCGCTTCATGTTCTGGGGCTATGACAGCGTGATCACCCGTTTCTTCGGCTTCTAAACTCCGGACCTAAAAGATCCCGTCCGAATCGGACGGGATCTTTTTATCTTGGTTATAGAATACTGGCTGAAGCACTATTCCAGCGTTACGCAGACTTCGTGCTCGGCGGGGACATTATCCGCGGGAATTAGACTGCCTTCCATAACGCAGCCGTCCAAGGCCACTTTCACGCGGCCCTTCTCCCCGCCCGCCTTGTTCAGCATGCGGATATGGTAGGTACTGCCCCTGAATTTGCGGGTGAGCGTTACATCGGTCAGGAAGCCCGGCAGACACGGGTCGATCTTAAGCCCGTCAAAGTCAGGCTTTATCCCCAGTATGCCCTGACTGGCCGCGAAGAACGTCCAGGCGGCGGTGCCCGTCAGCCAGCTGTTCTTGGCTTGGCCGAATCTGGGAGCGTAAGGTCCCGCCACCATCTGGCTGTAAACGTATGGCTCGGTATGGTGCAGTTTCTGATCGATTATATATGACGGACAGGTGCGGCGATAAATGTCAAAAGCCCTGTCTCCGTGTCCCAGCACCGCTTCCGCCAGAACAATCCATGGATTGTTGTGACAGAATATGCCGCCGTTCTCCTTGTATCCGGGAGGATATGAACTGATCTCGCCAAGCTCCAGGTGG
>JAGCIC010000069.1 GCA_017648805.1 Clostridia bacterium | reverse complement strand
TCACCGCCCTGGCCACCGCCTTCATCGTGGGCGTGATCACCAACCTGATCGTAAACAACGGCAAAATGTCCTCCGGCGAAGACAACATGGTCTCCGGCCATGCCGAGAACATGGGCAACGTAAAGGACCCCGAGAAGAAGTAATAGATCGAAAAACACAAAACATCGCCCGCTGCTTTCGTGCAGCGGGCGATGTTTTGTGTCTGCCGTCCTTATTCTTCGGCTTCCAGCACGCTGAGCACCAGACGGCCGATCAGCCAGTTCTTCGTGTCTGTCTCCTCGCTGAAGACGTATACCCGCCTGCCGAGGGCGTACACGTCCGCATAGCCTGCCGGGCCTTCGAAAAGGTACAATTGCTCCCAATTGCGGCCGTCCCGGGTATAGGAAAGGGCGAGGTTCTCCCGACGGGTTTCGCTGAAGCAGTTTGCCAGAAGCGCGCCGTCCCGGAACGCACACAGACCGCCGAAGCATATGGGATCGGTGATGGAGAAGAAGGGGCTTTCGTCCAGCGTCTGCCCGCCGTCCGAGGAAAAACCGGTCAGCCGCTTCCTGGCGTCCTCCTCGTTGCGGAAGGAAAACATCACGCGCCCGTCCGGAAGCGGCGCCAAAGAAGTTTCGCTGGGATTCTTTTTCTCCCCGTACTCAAAGCCGGTCTGCCAGCTTTTGCCGCCGTCGTCGGTGTATATGCAGCCGGATACGCTGGGTCTGTGCTGGCGGCGCCGGCCTTCGTCGTAGTATTCGCCGTTCGCCAGCCACAATGGAGCGATCAGCCGTCCCGAAGACAGGCGCGCTCCGTGGCCGGGCCCGAAGGCGCATACGTTCCAGGAATATGAAAACCCGCGCAGTACATAGGTGAGGTCGCGTATCGCGCCCCAGCTTCTGCCCCCGTCCGCAGATTCACACATAAAGCCCTGCTCGTAGTTGCGGTTGAACAGAAGCAGCACGCGCCCGCCGCCGGCGTCGATCAGCGTTGGGTTGCCCCAGGTACGCATGCGCCCGTCGCCGGGCGTAAGGCTCTCGCCCAGGCGCAGCACTTCGCGAACAGGGCTGCCTTTTTCCATGCGCAGCACCCGCACGTCGATATCGCCCCAGTCCCCGCTGTTTTCGGCCCGCGCCTCGTGGCACAGAAGCACCGTGCCGTCTTCCAGGGCCAGAACACCGGGAATGCGCGGCTCCCGGAAGCTTTCGCCAAAGGCGGTGCAAACCGTTTGGGACGCAAGAAGTCTGAGCTTCATCCGATCGCCTCCTTTGCCTGTATCATAACACAAAACACGCCTGTTTCCAAGCGTGCCGTCCAGAAAAAAAGTGAACCTGCTGCACAAACCGGTGCAAGGTTCGCGCCGCGAATAAACCAGTTTCAAATGTATCCAAAGCTAAACGGGCTGTTGCAGAAGTCTGAAGAATCTACCGGGCGGTTCGGAGAGCTGAGCCCCTGCGGATTGAAATTGGAGGAATGACCCTCCAAGCCTCCCGGCAGCGGCTGCCGGTTTTTTGGGCTCTTCACGGAAATTGAGGAAATGTCGGTTCAACATTCCACCTCATCACCTTCTTAAGCGGAGCTTCCCCTCTGAGGGGAAGCCTTGATTTGTCTTCTCCTTGAGGAGAAGGCGGGCCGCGAAGCGGCTCGGATGAGGTGTCTGTTTCACGCAAGTCACTATGTTTCCGGGAAGAACCATTTTTCGCGATAACGACTCTGTATCTAAACGAAAAGCGGCGGGGTATCCCCCGCCGCCTTGTTCAGGAAAACAGTGATTACTTGTTGGCGTACCAGTCGTTGGCTTCGTCGTAGAGGGTCTGTCCGCCGATGGACATGTACTCGGCTACATAAGCGTCCCAATCCTCTTCCAGGTTCTTCTCACCGTGGATCACGGCGTTGAAGTACTCGTCGCGCAGGGTGTTGAGGTCGGTGAGCAGGGTGCCGGCAGAGGGCAGGGTCACGCTCACAGCATCCTGGATGTAGCTGTTGTACTGGTCGAGCTTGAAGTAGTTCAGGCGGTTGGCGATGGAGGCGTCATTGTAGAAGGCCAGGTTGTAGGCCAGCTCGCTGAACGCGCGGTCCGCGCCGTAGAGGCTGCGGCAGCCCCATACGCCCACTTCGTTGAAGTCCGCGTTGGTCATTTCGGGATTGCGCACAGGCTTGCCGTCCACCATGGTGTACTGCTCGCCCTCGATGCCCCAGGCGGCCAGCATGTAAAGCTCGTCGTCGGTGGCAAAGGCGTTCATGATCTGGAAGATCAGCGCCAGCTTGTCGGGGTCCTCTTCCAGCGCCTTGTTGTACACGGCGCTCTCGCTCACGGCTACCGCGTAGCCCACG
>JAGCIC010000068.1 GCA_017648805.1 Clostridia bacterium | reverse complement strand
CGCAGACGCCATCTGCCACGGCTGCACCGGCAAGGGCAACGACCAGGTCCGCTTCGAGCTGGCCATAAAGGCCTTCGCCCCCGACATGCCGGTGATCGCCCCCTGGAGGGAATGGAAGATCAAGAGCCGCGAAGAGGAGATCGACTACGCCGAAAGCCACAATATCCCGCTCAAGATCAGCCGCGAGACCAACTATTCCAAGGACAAGAACCTGTGGCACCTGTCCCACGAGGGGCTGGATCTGGAAGATCCCGCCAACGAACCCAAGATAAACAAACCCGGCTTCCTGGAGATGGGCGTGTCCCACGAAATGGCGCCCGACAAAGCCGAGTATGTGACCGTCTCCTTCAAAAAGGGCATACCCGTCAAAGTCAACGGCAAAAAACTGGGCGGCGTGCAGCTTATAGAAAAGCTGAACGAGCTGGGCGGCAAGCACGGAATAGGCATAATCGACCTGGTCGAAAACCGCCTGGTCGGCATGAAGAGCCGCGGCGTATACGAAACTCCCGGCGGCACCATACTCTACAAAGCCCACGAGCTGCTGGAGACCCTTTGCCTCGACCGTGAGACCATGCATTTCAAGGCCGTCGCCGCTCAGAAATTCAGCGAGCTGGTGTATTTCGGCCAGTGGTACACTCCCCTGCGTCAGGCGCTGAGCGCCTTCGTGGACGAGACCCAGAAAAACGTTACCGGCGACGTGAAGCTCAAGCTGTACAAGGGCAACATCATACCCGCGGGCATGACCAGTCCCTACAGCCTGTATGACGCCGAGATCGCCACTTTCGACGAAGACGACGTATACGACCAGAAGGACGCGAAGGGTTTCATCACCCTGTTCGGCCTGCCCATCAAGGTCCAGGCAAAACTCAACGCGAAACTGAACAAATAAGGAACACCGAATGGACTCCAAGCTTTGGGAAGGCCGCCTGGCGGGCGGCTTAAGCGGTGCCGCCAGCGACTACAACTCCTCCATACGCGTAGACTCGCGCATGTACCGGGAGGACATACTTGGCTCCCTCGCCCACGCGCGGATGCTGTGTGAAACGGGCATCATTTCCGCAGAGGATCACGCCGCCATAGAAAGCGGCTTAAGCGCCATACTTGAGGATATATCCTCAGGGAAACTGGCGATATCCCCCGAGGCGGAAGACATCCACACCTTCGTGGAGGCAGAACTTACCCGGCGCGTGGGCGCTCCGGGCAAAAAGCTGCACACCGCCCGCAGCCGCAACGACCAGGTCGCCACCGACGTGAGGCTGTACCTGAAAGGTCAGGCGGAAAGCGTCATTTCCCTGCTGGCAGAAATGGCCCGGGCCCTTACGGACAAGGCGGAAAAGTATACCGAAGCCATAATGCCCGGCTACACCCACCTGCAGAGAGCTCAGCCCGTGAGCTTTGCCCAGCAGCTGCTGGCCTACGCGCAGATGTTTTTGCGGGACATGGGCCGCATGGCTGACGCAAAGACGCGCATGAACCGCTGCCCTCTGGGTGCGGGCGCGCTGGCGGGCACATCCTTCCCCATCGACCGGGAGCTGACAAGCCGGCTGCTGGGTTTTGACGCGCCATGCTTAAATTCCATAGACGCGGTGAGCGACCGGGACTTCTGCGTGGAGCTCGCCGCGGCCTTAAGCCTGATAATGACCCACCTCTCCCGCCTGTCCGAAGAGATCATCCTCTGGTCCAGCTGGGAGTTCCGCTTTGTCGAGCTGGCGGACGAATACTCTACCGGCTCCTCCATCATGCCCCAGAAAAAGAACCCGGACCTTGCCGAGCTTACCAGAGGCAAGACCGGCCGGGTAAACGGCAATCTCATGTCCCTGCTGACCATGCTTAAAGGGCTGCCTCTCGCCTACAACAAGGACATGCAGGAAGACAAAGAGGCGATCTTCGACAGCTTCGACACGGTCAAAGCCGCGCTGACAGTGTGTATCCCCATGCTGGAGAGCATGAACGTTAATACCGAAAACATGCTTATCGCCGCTGCCCGGGGCTTTATAAACGCCACCGACGCGGCGGACTATCTGGCCGCCAAAGGCGTGCCTTTCCGCGACGCGTACAAGGCTGTAGGCTCCCTGGTCAAATACCTTATCTCCGAAGGCAAGACTCTGGAAAGCGCCGATCTTGCCGAGTATCAGCGTTTCTGCCCCGCGTTCGAAAGCGACGTGTACGGATTCATTAGTCTTGACGCGTGCCTTAAGCGCAGAAACAGTCTGGGCGGCACCTCTCCGGAACAGACCGCCATGCAGATACAGGCCGTGCGCACCGAGCTGGCAAAGCATGAATAGTTCGGACCGCGCCCCCGCGGCAGACATACTGCGAGTCATCAGCATAGGCATAGTAGGCTGGTACCACATCTGGCAGCAGAGCTGGCTGAATCCCAGCTTTACCCTTTTCGGGCATTATTTCAATCTATACCCCCTTGTGAGCAGGGGGTATATGTTTGTATACGTGATGTTCATGCTCAGCGGCTTCGTGCTCATGCTGGGCAGCCTGAACGGAAGATATCCCTCCGTAAAGCGCTTTTACCTGGGCAGGATCGCACGTATAGTGCCCTCTTACCTGGTTTGCCTTGTGATTTTCGGCTGTTTCGTCATAATCCCCGACGACCCTTATCCTTCGGCGGGATTCATGCTGAAGGATGTGGTAAGCCATCTGACATTCACACATAACCTGGTATACGAAGGCTACCAGGCATCACACTTCAGCCATGCCCTGTGGACTGTCGCCGTGGAAATGCAGTTCTACCTGATATTTCCCCTGCTCGCCCGCTGCTTCAAAAAGAAACCGTATCTCGTCTTTGCCGGGATGCTGGCATTCTCTACGCTGGTAAAGCTGCTTATCCGCGCATATATCCCGGATTCCACTCTGTACATAAACCGCCTGAGCACCACCCTGGACGTTTTCGGCGTCGGCATGCTGGGAGCGTATGTATATTTCCGCGTGAAGGAACACCGTTTCGGCAAGTATGCGAAGCTTGCTTTCGCGCTCGCCGGTCTTAGCTGCGTTCTGGGCGCGCACTTCCTCATAAAGAGTCTGGCCACGTTTACGGGCAGCGAGACCGAACGGCAGGCGCAGATGTGGTTCGCGCTGCCCTTGTCCCTGCTCATGTGCATATTCACCGTATGCCTGAGCCTGAGCTATGGGTGGGTCGGAAAACTGTGTTCCAACCGCATCGTGCTGTTCTTTGCGGGGATATCCTACAATTTCTACATCTGGCACCAGACCCTGGCGGTGCGCCTCAAGCAGGCGCGCATACCTTCATACACTGGCAGTGCCCCGAACATGGATGGACAGACGGTCTGGCAGCACCGTTATACGCTGGTCTGCTTTATCGCCGCCCTGCTG
>JAGCIC010000067.1 GCA_017648805.1 Clostridia bacterium | reverse complement strand
TGCTGCTGGTGGACAGTTTTGAAGGGCCGATGCCCCAGACTCGCTTCGTGCTGAAGAAGGCGCTGGAACTGTCTTTGCCCATAATAATAGTGGTCAACAAGATGGACAGGCCCGACCAGCGCTGCCGCGAGGTCGTCGACGAAACGCTGGAACTGCTGCTGGAGCTGGACGCCAGTGACGAGCAGCTGGATTCTCCCGTGGTGTTCTGCTCCGGCAGAACGGGCGTTGCCACGCTTCACCTCGACACTCCGGCGGTAAACCTTATTCCGCTGTTTGATACCATACTTGAGCATATTCCTGCCCCCAGCGGCGATGACGAGGCCAGCCTGCAGCTGCTTATCTCCACGATAGACTACAACGACTATGTGGGGAGGATAGGCATCGGGCGCATAGAGCGCGGCTCGATAAAGGCCGGACAGATGGCAGTCAGGTGCGTGTACGGGCAGAGCTTCGTGTCTCCCGCGGCACGCCTGGGCGGATTGTTCGAGTTTGACGGCTTGAAGCGCGTGCCCTGCGAAGCGGCCAAGGTGGGCGACATAGTTGCCGTGACCGGCTTCGGAGACCTTGCCATAGGCGACACCATCTGCGACGTAGCCATGGCGGACCCGCTGCCCTTCGTTAAGATATCCGAGCCCACGGTGAGCATGGATTTCGTGGTAAACGATTCTCCCTTCGCGGGCACCGAGGGCACTTACGTGACCAGCCGCCACCTGAGGGCGAGGTTGTTCAAGGAAATGCAGACGGATGTGTCGTTAAGGGTCGAGGACGGCGAGACTACGGATACCTTCAAGGTATCCGGCAGGGGCGAACTGCATCTGTCCATACTTATCGAGACCATGCGCCGCCAGGGCTATGAGTTCGCCGTAACGAAGCCTACAGTGCTTTACAAGGACATTGACGGAGTCAAGTGCGAGCCCATGGAGCAGCTGGTGTGCGACGTACCCAGCGAATACGCGGGCGCAGTGATAGAGAAGATCGGGCGCAGGAAGGGCGTGCTCATCAGCATGGAAGGCATGGACCGGGTGCGCCTGGAGTTCAACGTGCCGTCCAGAGGCCTGTTCGGTTACAGGGGAGAGTTCCTGACCGACACCCGCGGTGAAGGCGTCATGAGCGCGGTGTTCTCCGGCTATGAGCCGTATAAAGGAGATATCCCTTCACGCTCCTGCGGTTCACTGGTGGCCTGGGAGACCGGCGATACCACTTCCTATGCCATGTTCTATATACAGGACAGGGGCGAACTGTTCATCGAGCCCGGCACCAAGGTTTACACGGGAATGATAGTGGGCAAGTCCTCCCGTCCAGGCGACATCGACGTGAACGTGTGCAAGAAAAAGCACCTGACATCCATCCGCAACTCTGCCTCCGCCGAAGAAGCCCTGAAGGTCACAGGGATTCGCATACTCACTTTGGAAGAGGCGATGGACTATATCGATGAAGACGAGCTAGTTGAGATAACGCCCAAGTCTATACGCATGCGCAAAAAGGTGCTGGCCACTGAGACGCGCAAAAAGCTGGAAGCACGCAAAAAGAGCTGAGATGCGCATAGAGAGCATAACGCTTAAAAACTTCAGAAACTATACTCAGGCCAACATCCGGCCGTGCGAAGGCGTCACCGTATTGGCGGGCGCCAACGCCCAGGGCAAGACCAACGTGCTGGAAGCCATCCACCTGTGCTGCACCGGAAGGAGCCACCGTACGCCCCGCGACAAAGAAATGATCCGCTCCGGGCAGGACGAGTGCTATGTCAAGGTGTGCGGTATCCGCAGCGACGGCAGCCACGAGGTGGAGGTAGCGATCAGCCAGCTGGGCAGGCGCAGGGTGAAGGTCAACGGTGCACAGGTCAGCCGCAGCGGAGAGATGCTGGGACACATCACCGGTGTGCTGTTCAGTCCTGAGGATCTGCGCATGATCAAGGACGGGCCGGCGGAGAGACGCAGATTCATCGATATGGAACTCAGCCAGCTGCGCCCCAGGTATTATTATTCACTGCAAAGGTATAACCGGGCGCTCAAGCAGCGTGCGGCATTGCTTAAGGACATCTTCCTCGGTGCGCAGACGGAGGGCAGCCTTGATCCCTGGGATTCCGCTCTGGCATTCACGGGCTCAGAGATAATGCATCTTCGGAAATGGTTCATAGATAAGCTTCAGATCTTTGCCTCGGAGGTGCACACGGATGTGTCCGGAGGAAACGAGCGCCTGGAACTCACGTATGAACCCAGCGCGCGCCTGCTGTCCGTGCCGGAGGAGACCAGAAACGCGTATCTTAACGAACTGATCTCAAGGCGCGCTTCCGATATAAAGCGCCAGGTGACAAGCTTGGGCGTGCACCGGGACGACATGGGAGTGTTTATAAACGGAGACGACGCGAGGTATTTCGCCTCCCAGGGGCAGGTAAGGACCTGTGCTCT
>JAGCIC010000066.1 GCA_017648805.1 Clostridia bacterium | reverse complement strand
CTGAGCAGCACGGGCGGGGGATTCTGGCAGCCGGTGGGCTCGAAGGCGTTCAGCAGCCTTGTCACTTCCACGTCCAGTTCGCCCGGGTCGCACATCAGGTCGTACTCCACCCGTGGGATCCACTTGTTCCGGTCGTGGGTCTTTGATACGTACTCGTTTATGGCGCGGGCGAACCCGTCCAGTTTATCCGCGTTTACCCGCAGCCCCGCCGCCATCTCGTGGCCGCCGAAACGCAGGAGGTATTCCTTTACGTTGGTCAGGGCGTCGTGTATGCTCACGCCCTCTATGGAACGGCAGGAGCCGGTGTAGAATTCGTCGCCGGGATTTTCCTTTGTGAGCACCACGCTGGGGCAGTGATACTTTTCTGTGAGCTTGCTGGCGGCCAGCCCGATCACGCCGGAGTTCCAGCCCTCGCCTTTGACTATGATGACGGGGTCGCGGCTGAAATCCCGGTCCGCCAGCTGGCTTTCCGCCTCGGCGAAAGCGCGGGTCTCCTCGCTTCTGCGGGAGGAATTCAGTTCGTCCAGTTCACCCGCCAGCCCAAGGCACCTGTCATAATCGGTCTCGGTGAGCAGGCGGTAGCTCAGCAGCGCGTCGCCCATGCGCCCCGCGGCGTTTATGCGGGGGGAAAGCTGGAACGCCACGTTGCCCGCGCCCAGTTCCCTGTCGCCCAGTCCCGCCGTCTCGCACAGGGCGCGCAGCCCCGGCCGCATGGACAGGTTCATCTTTTTGAGCCCCAGAGCCGCGATCACCCGGTTCTCGTCCTTGAGGGGCACAATGTCGGCAATGGTGGCCAGGCATGCCAGGTCTATGTACTCCATGGCCTTTTCCCGGCCGCCCAGCGCCTCCACCAGCTTGAACGCCACGCCCGCTCCGCACAGATAGCCGAAGGGATAGTTGTTCAGCAGGGGGTTCACGGTGGGGCAGTCGGGCAGCGTTTCGCCGGGACGGTGGTGGTCGGTGACTATCACCTTAAGCCCCGCCAGGCGCGCCTGCTCCACCAGTTCGCAGGAGGTTATGCCGCAGTCAACGGTGATGAGCAGGCCGCCGTTTACCGCCAGGTGCTCCACCGCGTCGGCGTTCAGGCCGTAGCCCTCCTTGTGGCGGGAAGGCAGGTACACGCTCACGTCCGCGCCCTTTTCCCGAAGGTAAAGGGAGAGTATGGCGCTGGCGCACACCCCGTCCACGTCGTAATCCCCGTACACGCAGATGTGTTCGCCCGCATCCAGCGCTTCGTTTATCAGCCTTGCCGCCCCGTCCATGTCGTTTAACAGGAAGGGGTCCAGCAGCTGGTCCCTATGGGGACGCAAAAAGCGCTTTGCGGCTTCGGGGCTGTCTATGCCCCGGTTCAGCAGCATGCGGTAGAGTATGGGGTGCATTTCCGGGGGACGCTCCCAGCAGACGCCTTCCGGGGGCTGAAGCTGCCTGAGTCTAAGCATTCGTACCCTTCTCCCCGGGTTCTATGGCCTCGTCTTCCTTGTATTTTTCCGCGCGGCGGGCCTTGCGGCTGTCCGAATTCGTCTTGAGCCTCACCCACAGGGGCGCTGCGATCAGGTTGGAAGACACGGTGCCGGCCAGCATGCCCACTATCAGCGGGAAGGTGAATTCCCTTATGCTCGCCGCGCCCAGCACGTACATCAGCACCACGGTCATAAGGGTGGTGACGGTGGTGTTCACGGTGCGGGACAGGGACTGGCTGACGGAGGTATCCACGATCAGCGGCTTGTCCGCGTCTTTCATCAGCTTCGCGTTTTCGCGCACGCGGTCGAACACCACTATGGTGTCGTTTATCGAATAGCCCACTATGGTGAGCAGCGCCGCTATGAAGGAGGAGTTGATCTGGTACCAGTGGCCCATGAATATCATGAACGCGCTCATTATCAGCGCGTCATGCGCCAGGGCGATCAGCGCGGCCAGGCCGCTGGGCAGGTCGAAGCGGATGGCGATGTATATGAGCATCAGCCCCAGCGCCCAGGCCAGGGACTTGAGCGCGTTTTTGACCAGAGTTGCGCTGGAAGTGGCTCCCGCGTGCTCCATGCTATTGAAGGCGATGCCGGGATATTTTTCTTTCAGGGCGGCGTTAAGTTCGTCCAGTATAGTCTCGGTGGTGGAGTCGTTCTCATCCAGTTTTAAGCGGATGAGCAGGCCCGTCATGCCCTGTTCGGTCTGCAGCTTGCTCACCTGGCTGTCGGTAAAGCCCCTCTGGCGGATGAGGGCCGTGACGTCCGCGGTCTCGAAAGTGCCGTTGACCTCATACTCCAGCATGGTGCCGCCGGTAAAGTCCAGGCCCAGCCTGAGCCCGCCCGCCACCGAGAACACCAGCGCGATCAGGATTATGGCCACGGGCACCAGCCTGAGCTTCCTGAACAGCGCCACGGCGGAAAACTTCGTGGAAGTCCGGAAAGGACGGGTGTAGAGGCTCTGCTTTTCGACGCCCAGGCCCACCGAAAGGGACAGAAGCAGACGGGAGATGACCAGGGCTGAAAACACGCTCACGAACACGCTCACCGCCAGGGTGTAGCTGAAGCCCTTTACCGAGCCCGTGCCGAAGAACATGAGCACGAAGGCGGCGATCAGGGTGGTGATGTTGCCGTCCAGTATGGCGGACAGGGCGTTTTTGAAGCCCGCCCGCACCGCTTCGGCCAGGGTGTTTTCGCCGGTTTTGAGTTCGTCGCGGAAGCGCTCGAATATGACCACGTTGGCGTCCACCGCCATGCCTATGCCAAGAAGTATGCCCGCCAGACCCGGCAGGGTGAGCTGGATCCTGAACGCGCCCAGCAGCAGCATCACCACGCAGATGTACCATACGAGCGCGATGTCGGCCATCAGGCCGGGCAGCCGGTAAACGATCAGCATGAACAGCATGACCAGCGTCATGCCGATTATGCCCGCCCGCACCGCCTTGACTATGGCGTCCTCGCCCAGCGTGGCGGAGATGGCGCGGGTCTCGGTCTCGTGTATGTCAAGGGGCAGCGCGCCGCTCATTATCAGCATGGACAGGTTGGTGGCTTCCTCGAAGCTCTCCTGCAGCGTCATTGCGCTGCCCAGGGTGATCTGGCCCTGGCCGCCGCTGATGCGCTGGGACACCTTGGGCGCGGAGATCTCCACTCCGTCCAGCACTATGCTGATGGGGCGGCCGATCAACCGCCCGGTGGCGTTGGCGAAAGCCGTGGCCGCCTCGTCGGAGAGCTTAAAGCTGACCACGTAGCGGTTGGTGGAGGTGTCCAGTGTAGGGGAGACCCGGACCAGGTCCTTGCCCTCCATTATCACACGCCCGTTGGGCTCCCTGAACTCCAGGTGCGCGGGAGTGCCGATCAGCTTTACCACGGCGGAAGGGTCGGTCACGTCGGGTATCTCGACCCTCAGCGCGTCCTCGCCCTGCAGGCTCACGCTTGCCTCTGTGTAGCCCTGGGAGGACAGGCGGTTGATGAGCACGTCCCTGGTCGCCGCCAGCTTGGAGGAGAACTCGGTCTCGTCCTCTTCGCCCTTTTCGGCGCGGAACACGGTGTACACGCCGCCCCGCAGGTCAAGCCCCAGGCTCAGCGCTTCGTTCACGGGCTTTACCAGCACGGTGTCGCCGAAGGATAATCCGTTTACGGTAACGAATACCAGCGCCGCGGTGAGTATCACCGCTATGATCAGCGCGACAAGATTCTTGGACTTCATTCTGCCTCCATAATATACTATCCCATTTTATCAACATATTATATAGCCAAAAACAGAATATGTCAATCTTGGGCAGGAGCGGAGGGGACTATGGCATTTTGGAAAGTTTTGTGGTAAAATAACGTAAAGGCGGTGAGAAGCATGGATGAGAAGCGGGCGTGGGAGTTCGCTCTGTCGTTCCCGAACGACCTGACCCACGGGGAGGACCACGTGCGGCGGGTGGTTTCAAGGTGCGAAAAGCTGGCGGAAAGCTACCCCGGCGCCGACACCCGCGCGCTTACTTACGCCGCCATACTCCACGACTGCGGGCGGACAGAGGAGATCAACGACCCCAATGTGCCCCACGCGAAGGCGGGCGCGGAAAAAGCGGAGCGCTTCCTGCTGGAAAACGGGGAGACGCTTTCCTTCGCGGGCCGGGTCAAAGCGATAATCGCCGCCCACTCCTTAAGAAGCGACGCGGAAAAGGGCGGCATAGAGGAAAAGCTGCTCTTCGACGCGGACAAGCTGGACATGTGCGGTGCCGTGGGCATATACCGGGGCATCGCATACTGCGCGGCGAACGGTCTGCCCCTCACGGGCAAAAACGGCGCGGTCGAGACCGTGGAATGGGACATGGAACACGTGAAACGAAGCCTGTTTACCCCCGAAGCCAGGGAAATGGCGAAAGACGGCCTGGAATTCATGCGGGCGTTCGCCTTAAGGCTCAGGGCGGAAACGGAAAACATACGGGAGGTCTGATATGCTGAAATACAAGGATACGACGATAGAGACGCTCGAGGGCGAGAGCTGGAAGGAGGCCTGTCTCCGCAGCGGGATTAAAGACGTGCTGGCAGTGTGCGTGGGCGGCCGCCCGGAGAGCCTGGATTCCCCCGCGAAAGGTGAGGCGCTGGCGCTGACCTACGCCGACGAGGAGGGCAGGCGCATATACGAGCGCTCCCTGCGCTTCGTGCTGCTGTGCGCTGTGAACCGGCTGCTGCCCGGCACCCGCATCAGGATAGAGAATTCATACGGCATGGGCGTGCTGGTCACGGTGAAGGACGCCGACCTGGGCGAAAGCGCGATAAAGAAGATCGAAGCGGAGATGAAGACCATCTGCGCCCAGGCGCTGCCCTTCACGCTGTCCGAGGTCTCCAGGGAAGAGGCGATAGCTTACTTTACCTCCGTGGGCCAGACGGACAAGGTGGACCTGCTGTCCTGGAGGCAGAAGCCCACGTTCCGCCTGTACGAGTGCGACGGGATAAAGAACTATTTCTACGGCGTGATGGTGCCGGACACCTCATACGTGAGCGTGTTCGCGCTGAGCGCCGTGCCCAAGGGCTTCGTGCTCAGGATGCCTGCCAGGGAGCGCCCCGACCGGGCTGCGCCTCTGAGCGACACCAGGAAGCTGCTGGAGACCTACACCGAAAGCAACAGCTGGATAAAGATCCTGGGCGTGGAGAACGCCTCCGACCTTAACCGCCTGACCCGCAGCGGGGAGATACGGGAGTTCATACGGGTGAACGAGGCGCTGGTGGACATGAAGATCAACCGGATCGCCGAAAACATAATCGGCAGGAAGTCCCGGCTGGTGCTGATCGCGGGGCCTTCCTCTTCCGGCAAGACCACCTTCTGCAACCGCCTGGCCATCGCACTTAAGGTGCACGGGGTAAAGCCCGTAAAGCTCTCCCTGGACGACTACTACCTTGACCGGGACCAGGTGCCCCTGGACGAGGAAGGCAAGCCCGATCTGGAGTGTCTGGAGGCGCTGGACGTGCCGCTGATCAACAAGCAGCTGAAGCAGATACTGGAAGGCGAGGAAGTGGATATGCCCACCTTCGACTTCGTCACCCAGAAGCGCTCGGGCAATACCCACAAGGTACAGGTGGGGCTTGACCAGCCCATACTGATCGAGGGCATACACGGCCTGAACGACCGCCTTACCCAGAGCATACCCGACAGCGAGAAATTCAGGATATACATTTCCGCGCTTATCAACCTTAACCTGGACGACCACAACCGCATCCGTTCCACGGACGCGCGCCTGATCCGCCGCCTGGCCCGCGACAGCGCCTTCCGCGGCACGCCCGTGGAGGACACACTGGCCATGTGGGGCAGCGTGAGGAGGGGCGAGGACAGGTTCATATTCCCCTTCCAGGAAAAGGCGGACATGATGATCAACTCCTCTCTGGTGTACGAGCTGGCCATACTCAAAAAGTACATATTCGACGAACTGCGCGCCGTGACCCCGGACAAGCCCTATTACGCCCAGGCGCGCAGGCTGGTCAAGTTTTTGAACTACATCGAATCCGCAGACGTCGAGGACGAGATCCCGCTCAACTCCCTGCTCAGGGAATTCATCGGCGGCAGCTGCTTCTACAGGTAACAAAAGATGTTCCGGACTGTAAAAAAACCGCTGTGCGCGCTGCTGGCGCTGTGCCTGCTGTGCGGATGCCTCGGCGAGACCGCGCAGGAGCCGGAGTACATGGACATCATACGGCTCATCTCCCGCTGTACGCTGCTCATGTCCTTTGAAGGCGCGCCCGGCGGGGAACTGGCCGAACAGGCGGCAATGAGCCGGCGCGAACTTGCCCCGGAGGACAGCGGGAAGACGGACGAAGAGATATACGCGCTGATCTTTGCGGAGGGTGAATACGCTCCCGCGGAGGAGGACGTGCCCCCGCCGGAGGACTGCGAGGTATGGGCCGAGGAAGCGCAGGCGCTGGACGACGGCAGGATAAAGGTGGACGTGAGCGTGTACAGGGACGAAGGCGAAGGCATGGAGTTCGACTGCGCGTTCTACGCGTATTTCATCCTCACGGACGGCGGATACCGCCTGTGCGGGGTGTTTTTTCCGGACTAACGGCATTGGGAGGTCATGAAATATGGATTACGCGAAGCTGTTCGAAGCGGTCAGTCCCGGCTTTTTCGAGTGGGAAGGCATACGGAATCTGCCCGAAGACGATGTATGCGTGGAGCAGGTGATGTGGCTTAAGGACTGGGATATCGACAAGGTCCCGCTCGCATGCCCGGACAACATCACTTTCGGCATATATGACGGCCCCAACGAACCGCTTAAGGAAGCGGTGGCCAAAGTGGACGAGGACTGGGTGAAGTATTTCGGGCCGGGCCGAAAGACGTTCTGCGCCTTTGACGGGGATAAGATAGTCAGCTTCTGCAACGTGGACAAAATGTGCGAGTTCGAGGGCGCGCGCGTGGCGGGCCCGGGCTGCGTGGGCACGGTGCCCGAGTACAGAAAGCGGGGGATAGGCCTCAACATGGTCAGGCATGCCACTCAGCTGCTGAAGGACGAGGGCTACGACATCTCATTCATCCACTACACCCACCTGGAGAACTGGTATGGGCGCCTGGGCTACAAGACCGTGGTCAGGTGGAACTGCCGCGGCATTATCAGCAGCGCCAAGGACGACCGGGCAAAATGAGAAGCATAGTCATCTGGGGCGCAGGGCGCATAGGGCGCGGCTTCGTGGGGGACATATTCCGCGAAGCGGAGGGCTTCCGCACGGTCTATGTGGACATAGACCGCGAGCTGACGGACGCGCTGAATAAAGCGAAAAGCTACACCATCGCCCGGGCGACCCGGGAGGGGATAAGCAAGCACCGGGTCGACGGCTTCAGCGCGGTGCACACGTCCGACGAAGCGGCGCTGTCCGCCCTGTTCGGGGAGGAGGACCTGCTGCTGGACATAGCCGTGCACGAGCCCAGGCTCCCCCAGGTGGCGGACATGCTGCGTCCCCTGTTCGAGCAGCGGGCGAAGACCGGGCTTAACATGGACGTGATGATGAACGTGAACATGGCCCGCCCGGACGCGTACTTCGCTGACCTGATGGGGGAAAGGCTGAGCCCCGCTGCGCTCAAGTATTTCAGTGACAGCGTAGGCGTGACGGGCATTTTCGCCATGTGCATATCGCCGCTCACGCCCGACTGGCTGAAAAAAGAAGATCCCCTGGCGCTGTGGAACAACGGCTGGGAGACCCAGACCATAAGCAGGAAAGCACTGAAATGCCCCCCGCCCGAAGCGCCGCGGCTGCTGCTCACGGACGATATAGAGCGGGAGGAGACCCGCAAGCTGTACACCCTCAACATGGCCCACGCGCTTTTAAGCTATCTGGGGCTGCCGAAGGGGCTCAAGACCTCGCTGGAGGCGGTAAGGGACCCGGAACTCAGAAACACGCTGGAAGGCGCGCTGACCGAGAGCAGCGCGGGGCTGGAACATGAGTTCGGCTTCGGCGAAGAGGAAATGGCCGCGTGGCGGGAAAAGATAATCGGTCTGCTGGAGAACCCGTACATTGAGGACGGGCTGCAGAGGCTGGGCGCGGACACCCGGCGCAAGCTGAGCGCGCGCGACCGGCTGGTGGGTCCCGCCGGGCTGTGCCTAAAGGCGGGGAAAGAGCCCGTCAACCTGGCAAAAGCCATACGCGCGGGCTTCCTGTACGAAAACCCCGACGAGGGGACCCGCGAGGTGCGGGAGTTTTACAAGGCGTACGGGCTGGCTTCCTCGGTGCAAAAATACTGCGCCCTCAGTCCCGGCGACGGGCTGTACGGGCGCATAGTATCGGATCGGTAATATTGTTTATATCTTATTTCGCGGGCGGGTACTCGTTGCACAGCAGGCGGTACGGGGGCTCGTCCTCTTCTATTTTTGGGAAGCGCCCCACCGGGGGATTGAAGCGGTTGTCGGCGTTGTCGTCATTGCACTGGCTCACTTCGCCCAGCAGCACGCTGCCCGTGCCCTTCTCCACCTCGAAATCGTGGTACAGTCCCCGGGTCACCGAGATGCTTTCCCCGGGCCTTAAGCGTATCTGCGTGCCGGCGGGCACCGTGCCCGCGCAGCCGTCCGTGTGCACGGTCACGGGGCTTTCCCGGTCTATGCCCTCGTCGGGCAGGCTGTTGTACACGCGGATCAGCACGTTGCCGCCGCCTCTGTTGATTATGTCTTCCATTTTGAACCAGTGGAAGTGGTTGGGGCACATCTGGCCTTCTTTAAGATACAGCATCTTTTCGGCGTACTGCTTGGGATATTTGTCCGGCAGGGCGTGGTTGCCGTTGCGTATGGTTATGAGGGAAAAGCCCACCCGGTCAAACTCGCCCGTGCCGAAGTCGGTTATGTCCCAGCCCAGCATGCACTCGCGGATCTCGTCGCATTCGTGCCCCAGGGTCTGCCACTGTTCGGGGGTATAGGCGCAGAAAGGCGGCAAAAAGCAGCTGTATTTCGCGCACATGGCTTCCATTTCCCTGAGCGCCCGGTTGATCTCGGAGCGTTTCATACGTAAGCCTCCTTTTTATATCGCGTTCGGCAGCTTTTTGCGGGGGAAGGCGCGCATGAACCTGTACACCGCCTCAAAGTCCATCATGCCGCCCACCGCGCTCACGCTCATCAGGCTGCAGCCCGCCGCGGCGGACGCGAATTCGAGCATGCCCATATCGTCCATGCCCCGGTATATGCCCGTGAGCGCCCCCGCGCAGAAGGCGTCGCCCGCGCCCACGCTGCCCTTGATCATGTCTTCGGGTATGTCCAGGGAGGGGCACAGGGTGAAGCCGCCCTCCCGGCTCAGGCACAGCCCCGCTTCGGGAGCGTGCACGATCACTTTTTTCATTGCGCCCGCACTCAGCGTGCGCTCCATCGCGTCTTTTACGCATGCGATGTCCAGCGCACCTGCGGCGGTGCGGGGTTCGGCGCCCCATACCCGGCAGCATTCGAATTCGTTGGCGATAAAGTAGTCGCAGTACTTCAGCGCGGGCAGCACGGTCTGGGCGAACCTGCCGGAGGTGTCGGACACCAGGTCCACGCTGGTCAGTATGCCCCGGGCCCGCACGTCCTTAAGGAAGCGCGCCATGACGGTGCCGTATTCGGGGTCGGAGGCGTCGAAGCGGTCCAGCAGAAGTATGTAGCCTATGTGGAGGATGCGGCAGCCGAGGCGGTCAATGTCGATGTGCTCCGGCCCGAACTCGGCGTTGGCGCCCCGGGCGTGGAAGAAGGTGCGCTCGCCCCCGGGCAGGCTCATCACGTCGCTGAAGCTGGTCAGCGCCGAGGGGGAGACCCGTATGCCGCTTACGTCCATGCCGCTTTTCACGAGGCGGGAGAGTATGAACTTGCCGTACTCGTCGTCTCCCACCAGCCCCAGCCCCGCTACGGGCAGGTCCGGGTCCAGCGTCCTTAGGTCTATGCCCACGTTGGGCACCGAACCGCCCACCGCCAGGGACACGCTTTTTATGTTGGCCAGCATGCCAACCCCGGGGTAGGCGTCTATGTTCTTTACCACGTCCGCAACTATGTTGCCGGCGACGCAGATGCCTTTGCGCTCGGTATATCCGTCAGAAGGCGCCATGCTCATCATCTCCATCCGTTCTGTGCTCCGATTATAACAGATTTTGCCGGGCTTTTCCAGCAAAAACATGACAGATCGTGCATTTTGAATAAATATACCCGCAAAACCGGCTCCGTTTTGCAAAAATGGCATTTTGTTTTTTCGGGGACGCTTGACAAACGCGCCCGCGTCTGCTAAAATTTTAGTTCGTTAACGGGGATGGACGATTAGGTTAAGATTGAAGGCCTTATTCCTTCGCCCCGACAATATTTTTAGAAGGAGAGTTACCCACATGAAGAAGATCTTAGCTCTGGTACTTGCTATGATCATGTGCCTCGGCGCTGTCGCCATGGCTGAAATGGTCGGCGTTTCCATGCCCACCCAGGACCTGCAGCGCTGGGTCCAGGACGGCGAGAACATGCAGAAGGAACTTGAAGAGAACGGCTACGAGGTCATGCTGACCTACGCCGCCAACAACGTGGCCCAGCAGATCGCGGACATCGAGAACATGATCACCAAGGGCTGCAAAGTGCTGGTCATCGCTTCCATCGACGGCGGCTCCCTGGGCGCCGTGCTGAAGACCGCCAAGGAGAACGACGTCATGGTCGTAGCCTATGACCGTCTGCTCATGGACACCGACGCCGTAGACTTCTACGCCACCTTCGACAACTACAAGGTAGGCTCCATCCAGGCTCAGTTCATCATTGAGAAGCTCGAGCTCGAGACCACCGACAAGACCTACCGCATGGAAGTGTTCGCCGGTTCTCCCGACGACAACAACGCCCGCTTCTTCTATGCCGGCGCCATGGATCTGCTGACCCCCTACATCGAGGCGGGCAAGCTGGTCGTGACCTCTGGCCAGTATGATTTCGAGACCTGCGCCATCCTGGGCTGGGGCACCCCCGATGCTCAGAAGCGCATGGATGACCTTCTGACCAAGGCCTACAGCGATGGCACATTCCCGGATCTGGTTCTGAGCCCCAACGACTCTCTGGCCATGGGTATTGCCAACTCTCTGGAAGCT